>JAGKQJ010000072.1 GCA_017898095.1 Bacillaceae bacterium Marseille-Q3522
TTATACTAAAAAAACTGCGATCATATTAAAATAATTGTTCACAGTTTTCTATTAAAACGAATGGGAACTAAATGATCTCATCTAATTCTTTATCTGAATATACAGCAATGATCACTACAGCTCTTACATCGCCGATATTTTTCACGAAATGCGGTACACAGGCATTCCAGCTGAAAGAATCACCCTCTTCTAACATAACCGAGTCCTCTCCCTGTTCGGCGAGAACTTTTCCTTCGAGGACGAAATGGGTCTCTTTTCCTTCATGCATATGCGGCTCACCGGTTGAAGCACCGGGAGGTATTTCGACAATCTGCATGCGCAGTCCGCCGATCGCTGTCAAATGTTCGATTTTTAACTCGTTAAAAAACGTTGATGCTCTGGCATTTTTGCGAATCACGCGCATATGCTGTTTCTTTTCTAATAATAAATAAGGCAATGGAACTCCGAGAAATTCGGCAATTGTATTCAAAGTCTGAATAGACGGAGAAGTATTATTGTTTTCCACGTTGCTGATGAATCCTTTTGAAAGGCCGGTTGCCTCACACATTTGTGCAATGGTAATGTTTTTCCGGTTCCTAATCGAGCGAATTTTTGTGCCAATATCCAGTGTAATCACCTCTGATGTTTTCTAATAAAAAACTTATTTCTATATTAGCAAAAAAAATCTTGACAGTCTATATCTTATGGTGTTATCTTATGGATAACAAATTTTCATATAGAGAAACATCGGTATCAGAGAATTTTTTTTATTTATCTGTATCTTTATATGAATCTTTTATTTTTAATAGAATACAAGGGGGATGTTATTTGCAAGCTTCTATGTTTTATAAACTGCGCAAACCGTCACAAATGGAAGCAAATAAATCGTATCCGGCTTTATTTTTACTGCACGGGATTGGCAGTAATGAAGAAAATATGCTGCCACTCGTGGCAGGATTGGAAGAAAAGTTTTTCATTTTTAGTATCCGCGGTCATCTTCCTTATCCGCCCGGTTTTGCTTATTTTACGATTCAAGGATTCGGGAAACCGTACAGAGAAGCATTTGTCGAAGGAGTCAGCCGGCTTACCGGTTTTATCGATTATGCCACGGAGCAATATCCACTGGATACGAATCGCTTATATTTACTTGGATTCAGCCAGGGAGCGATTCTGTCGATGGCACTCGGATTGATCTTAGGGAAGCGGATAAAGGGCATCATCGCTCTCAGTGGGTACATTCCGCAATTTGTCAAAGAGGAATATGTTATCAAACCTGCGGATCAGCTTTCTTTGTTTATTTCTCACGGTGAAATGGACAACATTTTACCTTACGAGTGGGGAGTAGAAAACAGTGAGTTTTTTCAGGGGCTGGGTGCACAAGTAACTTTTATAACCTATCAAGAAGGCCACACCGTTTCTTTAAAAAATCAACAAGATTTTACGAACTGGCTTATTGACGATCTAGAGAAAAAACGTTAAAGGAGTGTAAAAACATGTTACCGTCATTTTTTATTGCTCACGGAGCACCATTAATTGCAATAGAGGAAAATGAGTACACACAGTTTTTAAATCGATTAGGTGAAATATTGCCAAGACCAAAAGCAATCGTTTTGTTTTCTGCTCATTGGGAGTCGAGTGTACAAAAAGTAAGCGAAATCAATCAGTATCAGACGATTTATGATTTTGGCGGGTTTCCTGAAGAACTGTACCGCATTGAATATCCGGCGAAAGGGAATAAGGATATCGCACAGGAAATCACAGAATTGTTCACACAACAAGGTGTACCGTATGAAACAGATAGAAAACGCGGCTTGGATCATGGTGCCTGGGTAGTCTTGAGGCTGCTTTACCCGAATGCGGATATTCCGGTTATTTCGATGTCGGTAAACCCTCATCTTACACCGGAGGAGCAATATAAAATCGGGAAGTCATTATCCGTATTAAGAGAAAAAGATGTTTTGATCATTGGAAGCGGGGGAACAGTGCATAATCTCAGAGCGTTAAAAATGGTGCAAGACGATGGAGAAATTGATCATTGGGCACTGGAATTTGATAAGTGGTTAGAGCAACATTTAAATAGCTGGGATCTGGAATCCCTTTACCAGTACCGCTCATTAGCTCCCGGCGCTGATTTAGCCGTTCCGCGATATGGCATCGAACACTTTATTCCGATATTCTATGCGATGGGAGCAGCAGATAACGGCCAAAAAGCAACGTTAATGCACCGCAGCTACCGCTATGGAAACCTAAGTCACAGTGTGTGGCAATTTGGCTGAGATCATTGTATTAAATAGCTGATGGCAGAAATCTCTTCGTCCTGTATAGGTACTGAAAGATTGCAACAATCTTTTTGATGAATAGCGGATGGCAGAAAGGCAATTATTTGTTCGTTTTACACTAACGAAGCAGGAAAAATCATGAATATACGAAATCTAACTGTTTTAAATAAAAATATGGAGGTAAATAAAATGGTAACGAAATTTGAAGCAGGCACAATCATTTTAAGAGTGGTTCTAGGAATTACTTTCTTTGTCCATGGATTAGTGAAATTTCAAGGAGGGATTGAAAATATTGCTGCCTGGTTTGATGGCATTGGTTTACCGGGATTTTCCGCTTATGTTGTGGCACTTATTGAAATGATCGGCGGAATTGCTTTAATTGTCGGGTTATTTAGCAAAATTGTATCAGCAATATTTTCTTTACTAATGATTGGAGCAATATTTAAAGTAAAACTTGCTGCAGGCTTTTTAGGAAACGGGCAAATGGCTGGATATGAATTAGATCTGGCTTTGCTGGCAATCGCTGTTTTTATCACAATAAATGACTCCAAGGCATTTGCGCTGGATCAAATGATTTTTAAAAAGAAAGAGCCAGAAACGACAACAATAGCGAAATAATGCTGCTATTAGGTGCTTGATTGTTTAAATCTGCAAAAAGCAAATCAGACCTTTTTCGTCAATAATTACTACTTTTTTCTAAAGTAAAATAGATAAAAGAGGTTATTTAAAAAATTGAACCAAATGATAAATGCTGAAATGAACAACTGATTGCATATTTGTTATTAATTTAATACGTTTAAGAGGATTTTCCTATCTGATTGGAAAGTCTTTTTTTCACTTTATCGCAGATTAAGGGGCAGTAATACCCCCGCCTCAAAATTGGAGGTGAAACCAATCAAGTTACGCGGGGGATAAACTGCCCCTAAAAGCCCGATTGGTGAAATGAGGTTTTTCTTAGGGCTTCAGCCCTTAGAAAAATCAATCGGGCTTAGCGCGATAAGGAATATCTTAGAGCTTCAACTCTTAGATATTTCAACCAGGCTCTGCGTGGTAAGGTTTTTCTTAGGGCTTTAGCCCTTAGAAAAATCAATCAGGCTCCGCGTGACTAACCATCAGTGGGGGATGAGGGAAAACCCCCACTGATGGAAGTTTCACTTTATCTGATCAAAGAGTGAACGACAGGATGGCCGTCTTTAATACCAATCTCGCGAATATTACTTGATACCTCCAGATCAGGAGTAAAAAAAACCCCCTTTTCGATCATCGTATTCGTTATAATGAAAAAGAAAATGGAAACGGTTATGAGGGGGGAAAGAGATGAATCAAAAGATCATACCGGCGTTATCAAATATGAAGGATTTCGAATTCTTTTTGAAAAGTAATTATCATATTGGCGTATTTTTGGAAACACATATTTCTCAATTGCGAAATATTAGTCAGTTAGCGAAACGGGCAGGTAAAGAAATAATATATCACGTTGATTTAGTACAGGGTTTAAAAAGTGATGAGTCGGGGACAGAATTTATTTGCCAGGAATTCCATCCCTTTGCCTTAATCTCAACAAAAACTGCCGTGATATTAAAAGCAAAACAGAAGCATGTGAAAGCAATTCAGCGTGTATTTTTATTAGACAGTCATGCGATCGCAAAAAGTATGAGATTGGTACAAAAAATTCAGCCGGATTATATTGAAGTACTTCCCGGTACGATGCCGTGGATGATTACAGAAATGAAAAAAAGTTTGCAGGTACCGATATTAGCAGGTGGATTAATCCGCACACCGCAAGACGTTGCCAATGCTCTAAATGCAGGTGCTGTCGGTATCACAACATCGAAACGGGAATTATGGGATAAATAATCTCCATGCCTTCGGTCACATTGAAAACAAGGCACAATATCGAAACGGAATTTATGGGATAAATAATCCGATTTTTTCATAGTGAAAAAATAATAAAGCATTGACAGCGCTTTCATTTTCTTTTACAATAAAGCCACAAGTTAATAAATTGTGTCGGAGAAAAGGAGATGCACTCGGGTCGTCGCATAGGAATGTGAGCGAATTATGTCGTGCACTCCTTTTTCATTGCTTAAAATTTGTAAACTTGCAACACTTTTTCCGGGATTTACCCTCGACACTGTTTATAACTGATTATCTGGATGAGAAGGGGGATTTGCATGTCAGCATTTATGGGAGAAGTTATCGGGACGATGATCTTAATTGTTTTCGGTGGCGGTGTCGTTGCAGGCAGTAACTTAAAAAAGTCGTATGCGAACAGTAGCGGTTGGATTGTGGTAACTGTTGCTTGGGGGTTAGCTGTTACCATGGGTGTTTTTGCCGTCGGCAGCATTAGCGGGGCGCATTTAAACCCTGCCGTAACTATCGCGCTTGCTATTACAGGGGATTTTGCTTGGAGCCTTGTTCCAGAATATATTTTTGCACAGATGATCGGTGCGTTCTTCGGTGCTGTACTGGTATACTTGCATTACTTACCACATTGGCGGGCGACGGAGGATCCCGGGGCAAAACTGGCTGTATTTTCAACAGGACCTGCTATTGCCCATACGTTTTCAAATTTACTTAGTGAATTGCTTGGAACGTTTATGCTGGTTCTTGGCCTGTTATTTATCGGGGCAAATGATTTTACGGAAGGATTAAATCCGATTGCTGTCGGATTATTAATCGTCGTCATTGGCATGTCCCTCGGCGGTACAACCGGATATGCAATCAATCCGGCACGTGATTTAGGACCGCGGATTGCCCATTTTCTTTTGCCTATAGCCGGAAAAGGAAATTCAAATTGGGGGTACGCCTGGATTCCTGTAGTCGGACCTGTTCTTGGAGGAGCACTGGCAGCGGTCTTTTATCAATATTTTTTCCTTGGAGTCGTATCTAAACTGTTTTGGGCAGTAGTGGTGATAACTGCAATTATTTTAGTCACTGCATTTTTTACAACGGCAAAGGAAAAGAATATGAAAAAGAAAAATGCTGCTTAAATGGAGGCAGTAAACCCGGTTAAACAGGTGAATTTTTCGGTAATAGATGGATTTCGAACCAGTAGATGAAATTCAAGGAAAAAGAGGCTTTCGTTTCGTATAATAATAATGATTAACTTTCTCAAAAGACATATGATCAGGTTAGAAATGCTAAATTCGGGATTGGTTTTGACAAGGGAAAAATAAATATATCACAGGGGGAATCATCATGGAGAAATATATTTTATCGTTAGACCAGGGTACAACTAGTTCAAGGGCAATTATTTTTAATAAAAAAGGGGAAATCGTTCATTCCGCGCAAAAAGAGTTTACACAAATTTTTCCGAAGCCGGGTTGGGTGGAACATAATGCAAATGAAATTTGGGGTTCGATCCTTTCGGTGATTGCTGTTGTGTTATCGGAGTCTGATATTAAACCATTTCAAATTGAAGGAATTGGCATTACAAATCAGCGGGAAACAGCTGTCGTATGGGATAAAGAAACGGGAGTACCCGTCTATAATGCAATTGTTTGGCAGTCAAGACAGACAAATGAGATTTGTGAAGAATTAAAAGCACAAGGCTACAATCAACTTTTTCGTGACAAGACTGGCCTTTTAATCGATGCTTATTTCGCCGGAACAAAAGTAAAGTGGATTCTTGATCATGTAGAGGGCGCCAGAGAAAAAGCAGAGGCTGGCGAATTGCTATTTGGTACGATTGATACGTGGCTGATTTGGAAGCTGTCAGGGGGAAAAGCGCACGTAACCGATTATACAAACGCTTCCCGAACGTTAATGTTTAATATCTATGATTTAAAATGGGACGATGAGCTTCTGGAAATACTAACCGTACCAAAATCGATGCTTCCGGAAGTAAAAGCTTCTTCAGAAATATATGCACATACAATTGATTACCACTTCTTTGGGGAAAATGTTCCTATTGCCGGTGTTGCCGGCGATCAACAGGCTGCGCTATTCGGCCAGGCATGTTTTGAAGAGGGCATGGCGAAAAATACCTATGGAACAGGCTGCTTTATGTTAATGAATACAGGGGAAAAAGCAGTTAAATCCGAGCATGGACTCTTAACCACCATAGCCTGGGGAATAAATGGAAAAGTAGAATATGCTCTGGAAGGGAGTATTTTTATTGCCGGCTCCGCTATCCAGTGGTTACGTGACGGATTGAGAATGTTAAAAGCGGCAAAAGATAGTGAAGATTATGCTGTTCGCGTAGACTCAACAGATGGGGTATATTTAGTACCTGCATTTGTCGGGCTTGGGACACCTTATTGGGATAGTGACGTGAGAGGTGCGATGTTCGGCATTACAAGAGGAACATCAAAAGAGCATTTTATCAGAGCGACATTAGAATCATTGGCCTATCAAACAAGAGATGTGCTTTCAGCAATGGAGGCGGATTCGGGAATTAGCTTAAAAGCACTGCGGGCAGATGGCGGCGCCTGCAAAAATAATTTCCTTATGCAATTCCAGGGGGATATTTTAAATGTTCCGGTAGAAAGACCTGTAATCAATGAAACAACAGCATTAGGGGCAGCATATTTAGCCGGGCTTGCCGTCGGTTATTGGAAGGATCAACAAGAAATTGCCGAGCAATGGAGCTTGGAGCAATCTTTTCAACCTTCAATAGCAGCAGAAACAAGAGAAGCATTGTATGAAGGATGGAAAAAGGCAGTTCATGCGACGATGGCATTTAAATGATTTAGTGAACGCTTTTCAGCAAGCTCAGAAACGCGGGAAATCAGATGGAAACTCTACCCCACCTGATAAAAAAATCCAATCTGAGTAACGCTTAGTGTTGGAGATTATAAACTTATTATTATGAAAACATTAAAAACTATGATAAAATTATTTTAAGTTAATAAATTGTCTGGAGATACGGAGAGACCACAAGTCATTATTATTTTTCATAATAATGCACATTTGTGGTCTCTTTTTTATTGCGATTGAGGGGAAGAAAAATCCCCACTGAAGGGAGTTTTAATGGGGAAAATGTTTGGAGGGAGAATGAATATGGATATGAAACCGATAATCCGGGAAGCAATGGAACAGCAGTTAAAAAAGAAAAAATTTGATTTGTTAATTATTGGAGGAGGTATTACAGGCGCAGGAATTGCCTTTGATGCGGTAACAAGAGGGATGAGTACAGCACTTGTTGAAATGCAGGATTTTTCCAGCGGAACGTCCAGCCGTTCAACAAAGCTTGTTCATGGCGGACTTCGTTATTTAAAACAGCTGGAAGTGAAAATGGTAGCAGAAGTCGGTAAAGAGAGAGCGGTCGTATATGAAAATGGCCCGCATGTGACGACACCGGAATGGATGCTGCTGCCTTTTCATACCGGAGGAACATTCGGGAAATTCACAACAAGTATCGGATTACGGGTCTATGATTTTCTTGCCGGCGTAAAAAGGACGGAACGGCGCAGGATGTTTTCCAAAGAAGAAACAATGGAGAAAGAACCGCTATTAAAGCAAGAAGGTTTAAAGGGAAGCGGATATTATGTCGAGTATCGGACAGATGACAGCAGGTTAACAATCGAGGTAATCAAAGCAGCGATTGCAAAGGGAGCTATTGCTTTAAATTATACAAAGGTGGAAAAACTTCTCTATGATAAGCAGGGGAAAATAAACGGTGCTGAGGTATGCAATGTATTGTCAGGAGAGCGGTATCCGGTTTTCGCAAATGTGATTGTAAATGCCGCCGGTCCGTGGGTAGATGGGATTAGAGAAATGGATGGTTCGAAAACCGGAAAAACCTTGCAGTTAACGAAAGGCGTTCATCTTGTCATTGACCAGGATGTTTTTCCGTTAAAACAAGCTGTATATTTTGATACGCCTGACGGAAGAATGGTATTTGCAATCCCGCGTGACGGGAAAGCTTATGTCGGGACAACGGACACGTTTTATAAAGAGGATCCCATTCATCCGACAATAACAACGGAAGATCGAACGTATCTTCTCGAGGCCATCCATTACATGTTTCCTTCCGTTAACATTCGCGAAGAAGATATTGAATCCAGTTGGGCAGGCGTAAGGCCGCTCATATTGGAAGACGGCAAAGACCCGTCGGAGATTTCGCGAAAGGATGAAATCTGGGAGTCAGACACAGGATTAATTACGATCGCTGGAGGGAAATTAACCGGTTATCGCAAAATGGCAGAAACGGTTGTCCACTTAGTATCGCAACGGTTGGATTCGGCGCGGAAAAAATATTCTCCATGTTCGACGAAAAATTTACCGATTTCCGGGGGAGATGTTGGCGGTTCAAGCCGCTTCCAAGCTTATATTTCTAGTATTGTCCCGCAAGGTATTGAATCAGGCTTAACCCGTGAACAAGCTATAGAGCTTGCCGGGAAATATGGAAACAATACGCCAATCCTTTATGAGCTCATCAAAGATGGATGGGAAAAAGCAGAAAAATACAAGCTGCCGATTGTCTTATGGGCAAAGCTTCACTATGCGATCGTCTGCGAGCTGGCAGTAACCCCTGTTGATGTCCTTTTACGCCGGACCGGGCTTTTGCTTTTTGATATAAAGCAAGTACAAAAATATAAAGAGAATGTCCTTCACTATATGGCAGATCATTTTTTATGGAGTAACGAGCAGAAGCAGCATTACAAAGTCCTTCTGGAAAAAGAAATCATCCATGCGACCGTTCCATCTGATATCCAACAGGAAGAAAAACCGGCCGGGGATTAAGGAAAAAGATCATGATGAGCGTCCCGGTCTTGGATTTCTTTTTGGTAGTGTAACATACTGTCATTCATTCAATTTTTCAAACTTTAAACATCTTTATTCACTTTGGATAAAGGTGTTTTTTTGGCATCTACTTTTCTGATTGGACTAACGGTTGAACCAGTAAATAAAAAAGATAAATATATGAAAATAATGATGCTGCTGCATGGAATATTTTTTCCTTTATGTGTGATCACTCCCATGCCAGGGATATTCAAGCGTGGAGCGGATGAAACACCCGATATCATCGCATTAATATTCTGGTGCATTTATCTCACGCCAATCATGGTACTATCAGCGCTCTATTTTAAAAAAATGGGAAACCGAAATCATTTGCCTATCCGATAATCTTTCATTTTGGAAATTGTGAAGTTTCTAAAAGAAAGATGAAATCTTGAAAGTGTTTCTACCAACATCTTTTTTGTTGATTTCTATACGCAGAAAAGCCAGGGATTTATCCTGATTAATCATAACAAGGCATATCAATATGTGAAGGCTAGTATTGCACAAGGATTTACCTTAGATGAAAATATCATCAAAGACATCCATGCCATTCTCATGGAAAACATTATGGGGGGAGGAATCTATCGCAATGTAGAAGTGTATATTTCCGGTGCTTCCCATACTCCGCCAACGCCTAATGAAATGTACCATCAGATACAAGCATTTTAATTGGATTTACCTGAAAAGAGTAACACTAATATTATAGAGCTTGCGGCATGGACACACGCTGAGTTCGGAAAAATCCATCCGTTTACAGATGGCAATGGGAGAACTTCCCGGCTGATTATGAACTATCAGCTTATGAGAAATGGTTTCTTACCGGTTTCTATAGCAAAAGAAAATCGTCTGGATTATTTCAATGCTTTAGAAGCCTATGCTGTAAATCAGGATTTGCAGCCATTTGCCGACATGATAGCTTCTCTTGAGGTACAGCAGCTCGAAAGATATCTTGGAATGGCTGAAAAACAGCAGCTATAAAATATTTAAACCGCCAAACAAAATGAAAATGTAAGGCGGTTTTTTTGATCGGGTGTGCTGTTTTTACGTTATGAAGGTAAGCTTTCTACCTGAGTTAAAAATTTTCCATTTATTCGTCTCATTTAAGTAGATTGTTTTTTTATACATTTTCTACCGGAACAATTTGGAAAGCATAATGATAGACCTGATTGGCATACAGTGTAAATTCAGGATGTGTTTTTTGTCCCCAACTGTCATCTCCGCCAACACCCATTTGTTTATCATTGATACGCACCACTGTTTGCCTGCTTTTTGGCAGCCGGTATTGATGGGAACTTGCTTCCAGTTCAAAGGGGGTGTAAGGAAGTACATTCACTTCCATTGTTGGAAGCCCGGTAAACTTAAGACCTGTTCCATCCTGATTGGTAATCTTCAGCCATCTTACCGCTGTTTTATTCCCGCATTCCTGCGGTTTTAGATAAGGTGTGTATTGATCCTTCACCTTTCCTTTATATAAACCGATTTTTGCTCCCTTTTCGCGGTCGAGATACGTTTCATGAGGACCTTTTCCATACCATGCGATGTTTTCGAAGCTGGAAGGCATCGAGAAAAGTAAACCGATTTCCGGTATTTCCGGCAGATCTTTCCCCGGTATTAACTTATATTCCACAGTAATGACTCCAGACTGACTTATCGTATAACAAATCAAACATTTGGAGTCGTTTGCTTCCCGTAATCGAAAGGTTGTTGTGACAACCATTTCATCCCCTATACGGTCTGCTTTAAAAGTATCGAGAATCCGATTCGTTCCTGCTTCTCTCCAAATGGCACTTCGCACGTCAAGCTTGCTTCCCCGATCATTATCGGTCATTGCCCGCCAAAAATTAGGAATAAGCGGTGACTTTAGAAAAGCAATGCCGGCAAATTCATAGGAAGTAAGTGCACCTGAATGTTTATCGAAGGAAATGGAAAGTTCCCCGTTTTTCCCGGTCATCACCAGTTCTTTGCCCGTTTCCGAGAGACGGATGGCGCAAATATTGCTTTTTGCATCTTTTGCGATCAGCGAAGGGCGAAGAAGGAATTGTTCAAAAGCAATTTCATCCCCTTTTTCCGCCCATAAGGTTGCTTCTTTTAGGTGAAGACTTACGGTTAAAAAAAGTTCTCCCTGATATTTTTCCCAATCGTGTTTTTCCATAGCAAGTTGGCAAGATTCTGTTTCTCCTGGTTTTGTATGAATTTCCGTATATTCGGTGCTTACAACGTTTCCATCTTCTGTTATTACCCATTTGCATAAAAATTGATTTAAATTTGTAAATAAGTATTTATTTTTAACGGCAATCATGCCTTTTTCAAGGTCAACAGCCGTTATATCGATATTTTGATAGCATTTTTTTACCTCTTTGATTTTCGGGGAAGCCGAGCCATCTGCGAATAGGAGGCCGTCACCGCAAAAGTTTCCATCGTGCGGCGCCTCGCCAAAATCACCGCCGTATGCGAGATAGGGGGTTCCATCGTCTGTTTTTGTCCAAAGTGCCTGATCGCGCCAATCCCAAATAAAACCGCCTTGAAGGATCGGATATTGATCAAAAAGCTTCGTATATTTAAAGAGGTTTCCCGTTGAATTGCCCATTGAATGACAATATTCACAAAGGATAAATGGTTTTGCCGTCTGCTTGTTTTCCTTTTCTGCTTCACGTCCATACTTCTCGACATAAGCAGGAGGAATATACATCGTGCTCTCCATATCAGATGCCGCTTCTGATGACCGGTAATGGAAGACACCTTCATAGTGAATAATCCGTGAGGGGTCTTTTTCTTTTAAAAACCGGTGCATTTTTAAAAAGTTATCGCCGCCGAATGCTTCATTTCCAAGCGACCAAATCAGGACAGAAGGATGATTTTTGTCCCTTTGAAACATAGAATTGCAGCGATCCAATACATTGGCAGTCCATTCCGGCAAGCTCCCTGGCAGTGTATCTTCCAGTTCTTTTTGCCCGTAATGCCATGTACCGTGGGTTTCTAAATTTGTTTCATCGATTACGTACAAACCATATTCATCACATAGATCATAAAACAGCGGATGGTTGGGATAATGGGAAGTTCGGACTGCGTTAATATTGTGTCGTTTCATCAACTTAATATCATGGAGCATGTCTTCCTTATCAATTGCTCTCCCTTTATCGGCTGAAAATTCGTGGCGGTTTACGCCTTTAAAAATAATCCGTTCTCCATTGATTTTCATCAGTCCGTCTTTTATTTTAAATTTCCGGAAACCAATTTTACAACTTTCGAATTCGATTATTTGCTCGTTTTGGTCTTTTAGGCAAAGGACAAGCGTATAAAGATGCGGCTTTTCCGCACTCCATTTCAATGGATTTTCAACGGAGGCGGACAACGATACGGTCCCATTCTCTTTGGTGAGTTGGGAAACTTCGGATATTGGGTGATTCCAAACCATGATGTTGTCCGGATCATAAAGACGAGCTTCTATTGTGACTGTATGATGATGGGAAAAATAAGCGGTTATTTCCGCATCGATTGTTAGATTAGCGTTCCGGTACTTTTCATCCAGATCGGTCTGCACAAAAAAATCCCTTATATGAATAGCCGGAGTGGAATATAAATAAACATCCCTGAAGATGCCGCTTAACCGCCAAAAATCCTGGTCTTCCAGCCAACTCGCATCACACCAACGGTAAACTTCCACTGCAAGGGTATTTTCCCCTTCGATTAAATAAGGCGTAATATCAAAATCAGCCGGAGTAAAACTGTCCTCACTGTAACCGACGAAATCCCCGTTCAGCCATACATAAAAGGCCGATTCCACACCCTGGAAGCTGATGTATACTGGTTGCTTTGCCCACGATTCCGGAATAGTAAATTTTTTTACATACTGCCCGACCGGGTTATATTTTTCCGGTGCAAATGGAGCTTTAATCGTCTCTGTCTTTTCCCATGGGTAGCGGACATTTGTATACTGCGGATAGTCATATCCTTGCAGCTGCCAATGTCCGGGAACGATGATCGCTTTCCACCGGCTCGTATCAAAGCTTTGCTTATAAAAGTCGCGGATCCTTTTTTGGGGGTTTTCGGAAAAAGCAAATTTCCAATTGCCGTTTAATGATTGGTAGAACCCGGATGCTTCGCGGTTTCCCAGTTTTGCTTCTTCCACCGTATGATAAGGCATTAAAGTTGCATGGGCGGCAACTCTGTTTATTTGAAAAATTTCCGGGTTATTATTCCATTCGGGATAACCGTTCTTCGGACGCTTATAGGAAAATTTTTTCATTATTATCATCCCTCGCATTTCAAATTTAGGTTCAAGATAAACTTCCTTCAGTGGGTATTTTTCGACGTACAGGACGTACTAGTGCCGACGTTGCAACAGGACGTTGCGTACTTAGTCGGTAGACGTACAGGAAGTACTAGTGCCGACGAAGACATGAGGACGTTGCGTTCTTAGTCGGTAGTTGTACAAGACGTTCTAATTACAGGTCGTAACGTAATTAGTCAGTGTTCATCCCCCACTGAAGGCTAGTCGAACTAATCTTCGATAAATTACCAAAGATAAACAGCGAAAGCGGCAGCAAACACAACTACCGGAAAGCTTTTTATAAACAAGGTATTATTTTACAGATCCCATCATTCCGGCAACAAAGTGTTTTTGCATGACGAAAAAAATGATCGCTGTCGGCAAAGTTGCAATGACAATGGCTGTCATAATGGCTCCGTAATCAGGTGCATAACCTGCACCAAGATTCGAGATAAGCAGGGGGATTGTTTTCTTTTCCGGAGATTGCAAGATGACTAACGGCCATAAATAATTATTCCAGCTTGCCATAAACGTAATAATCGCTGCTGCGGCATAAGATGTTTTCATAGAAGGAACGAAAATTCGAAAAAAAATACCAAGCTCATGCAGTCCGTCAATTCGGCCGGCTTCAATTAACTCTTTGGCAAACATTTTCGTATTTTGCCTGAAGAAAAAAATTAAGAAGGCTGTCGTGATTGTAGGCAAAATAACTGCGGAAAGCGTATCAATTCCGATTACAGGAAAATTCTGCGAAATCCGGCCAAACATTTTGTATAAAGGAACCATTAATGCCGCAAACGGGATCATCATCGACAATAACAAGATATTAAAAACGATCTCTTTGCCCCTGCTTCTGAATATTTCAAATCCGTAACCTGCCAATGATGCAAGGAATAGTGCTAAAACGGTTGTTGCTACTGCGATAATGGCGGAATTTACAAGTGCCGGCACGATCTCGACTGTCTCGAATAAATTAGTGATATTTTCAAGGAAGTAACTTCCCGGAAGCAGCCGCCCTTTCGTGATATCAACGGATTTATTCGTCATACTGATTATCATCCAAATAAAGGGGAAGATCGACAATAAAGAAGCAATGCTTAATATGCTATAAATGAGGATCCTTTTTACCTTATTCATTGCGATCACCTGCCGTTTTAAATTGAATAATCGAAAGTACAATAATAAGAATAACGATCACGTAGGAAACAGTCGCTGCATAGCCAAAATCCGGTGTATATTTAAAGGAAAGATCATAAATGTACTGAGAAATCGAGATTGTGGCATTGCCCGGTCCGCCTTGTGTAATGTTCATAATTTCATCAAAAATTTGCAATGTTCCTATTGTCGAAGTAATCGAAGTAAATAAAATAATCGGTTTTAACAATGGAACGGTGATTTTGAAAAATTGTTGAAAAGCGGAAGCGCCATCAATTTTTGCCGCTTCATAAATGGATGAATCAATATTTTGCAGGGCTGATAAATAAAAGATCATATTATAGCCAGTCCATCGCCATGTAATCGCAATAATAATCGTGATTTTTGCCCAAAAAGGATCGGTAATCCAATTGATTGCTTCCGGAATAATACCGAGTTTAAGCAACGCCATATTCACAAGACCGTCCGCAGCAAATAAATATTTAAATATTACGGAATAGGCGACAAGTGAAGTAATACATGGCAAAAAGATCGCCGTTCGAAAAAATCCTTTCCATTTCAGTGTTTTATCGTTGAGCAGAACCGATAAAAATAAAGCCAAAAGCAGCATTAACGGTACTTGTACTATTAAATAAATAATCGTATTTTTAACAGCAGCAATAAAAGTAGGATCACTAAACAGCCTTTTATAATTATCCAGTCCAATAAACTGCAAATTTACTCCAGAACCGGATTGAAAAGAGAGAATAAGTGCTTGGAACATCGGCAAAAAATAAAAGACGCAAATGCATACAGTTGCCGCAATAATAAATAACCATCCAATCGTATTTTTCTTCCATTTCAAGCTCACTATTTTTCACTCCGTTTCTGTCATGTCTTAAAGAAATCCCGGATTCTAAAATATTGCAAGTAAAATGTCCAAATTTTTTTTGGCTCAACCACAAAAAGGTCATAATTACATTTTCACTATTCATTTTATAGGAATACCCCCGTCCGGAATGGGGCGGTTGTAGCCGAATATGCCGGGCGGGGACAGTCAGTCCGAGAGTTATTTAAGTTGTGCTTCTGCTTGCGACTGTGCATCTTTTAGCACATCATCAATCTTTTTCCCGTTTAAATAGTTCTGCATTTCCGCAATGAGAATGTCTTCAATTGCGTAAGTATGCATTCCGTAATTTACGCCTTTTACTTCATTCATCCACTCCGAAAAGTCGGCAATAATCGATTGACCTTGAAAAAATTCATCGCTGTTTTTATACGCCTCTCCTTCTGTAGCAGGTAAATAAGTCCCGATAGCGCCGACATCTGTGACTAGTTTTTGATAGAAGTCTGTGTCAGAAGCGAATGTTTCGGCAAGAAATTCCGCGGCTTTTTCTTTTCCCGGTATATTTAATACATAAAAGGAGCTTCCACCCAGGTTTGAGGCATTTATTGCCCCATCCGTTGATAGTCTTGGAATCGGTACTACTGCCCATTTCCCGGATTGTGCTGCTTCTGCTTTGATACTTGGTGTTATCCAGTTTCCTGTCGGAACAGATGCCACTTCTCCACTGTTAAAAGCACCGACAAATTGGCTCCAGTCTGAGACTATTTTTGCAATATCTTCATCAAGGATTTTTTTATAGACTTGGAAAGCTTCCTTTAAAGCCTCATTCCCGGAAATATTCGGGGTAACTCCGTCCTCTTCAAGGTACCAATGTCCGGCAGATTGGATCATCACACGAATTTGTCCAAGGTCGTTTGGGTCAAGTGTAAGCATTGCTTTTCCTGTTTTTTCTTTCACTTTTTTGCCAATTTCAATAAATTGATTCCAATCAATATTCGTTACATCTTCAAGCGTATAGCCTGCTTCTTGCAAATAATCTGTTCTTACATACAGACCTGTTACCCCGGTATCAAATGGAAATCCAAATTGTTTTCCTTCGAAACTTGTCGGGGCAAGCTTATACTCTGCGAAATCTTTTGTGTTTATATAATCAGTTATTTCAAAGAAGGAATCCGGATAAGCATGTAAAAAACTTTGTGCACGATAATCTTCGATGAGCACGATATTCGGGAGCCCTTTTGTCGTACCGGAACTCAAACCTGTGTTTAACTTTTGAACAATGTCAGCCTGAGCATTTTCGATAATTTCCAGTTTGAAATTTTCATCTTCTTCATAAAATTCATCGGCAATCTCTAATGCAGCAATATTAAATTTCGGATCCCATGCCCATGCTGTAACAGTCTTTTCGTCGTTACTGCCCGCTGTGCTATCACTATCGGAAGAAGAACAAGCGGCTAACAGCAAGACACTTATTAACATAAAAAAGACTAATTTTTTCAATTAAATGACCTCCTTGTAAGCGTTTTCTTTATTTCTAATAAAATCTTATCATAACAAAAAAAAGATCGTTAGCACGATCTTTAGAAT
>JAGKQJ010000073.1 GCA_017898095.1 Bacillaceae bacterium Marseille-Q3522
GAATATATATATAGAGATTTTAATGAGTGTAAAGTTAAAAATGGAGTAGGTGACCTACATAATGTGTGGCTTTATCGGTTGTGTACATGAAAAGGAACAAACCATGCAAGCAGAAGAAATGGAACAATTTAAGAAAATGGGGGCAATTATTCATCACCGCGGTCCTGATGATGAAGGATACTATGGAGACGGTCATGTACAATTCGGCTTTCGCCGCTTAAGTATCATTGATGTGAAAAGCGGACATCAGCCGCTTTCCTATGAAAATGAACGCTATTGGATCATTTTTAACGGTGAAGTGTATAACTATGTGGAATTACGTGAGGAGCTTTTGCAGGAAGGCTTTACTTTTCAAACAAAGACTGATACAGAAGTAGTAATTGCTTTATATAGCCGCGACAAAGAAAAAGCAGTAAAACGGCTGCGCGGGATGTTCTCATTTATCATTTGGGACAGACAGGAACAAACATTATTTGGAGCAAGAGATCCGTTTGGCATAAAGCCATTTTTTTACTTTGAAGACGGCGACAGAACTTTTTTTGCCTCTGAAAAGAAAAGTATTTTATTAGCGTTAGAAAATGATGTCGTCAATCATGATGCACTGCAACAATATTTAACTTATCAATTTGTCCCGGAGCCGGATTCAATGTCAGAGGGGATTAAAAAGCTTGAGCCGGGCCACTATTTTACGAAAAAAATCGGCGAACCTATGGAGATCAAACAATATTGGAAAGCACATTTTCATCCGCTGCAAAAAACGGAAGAGGATTATATAAAAGAAATAAGAGACATCCTGTTCGATTCTGTGAAAATTCATATGCGCAGTGATGTTCCGGTCGGTTCTTTTCTCTCCGGCGGCATCGATTCTTCCATTATTGCTTCGATTGCAAAAGAGTATCATCCTGCCATACAAACATTCTCGGTTGGATTTGAGCATAACGGCTTCAGTGAAATTGATGTTGCTAAAGAAACTGCGGAAAAATTGGGTTTGGAAAATATTAGTTATATTATTACGCCGGAAGAGTATATGAAGGAATTCCCGAAAATTATGTGGCATATGGATGATCCGCTTGCCGACCCGGCTTGTGTGCCATTGTATTTTGTCTCGAGAGAAGCAAGAAAGCATGTCACAGTTGTCCTGTCTGGTGAAGGTGCCGATGAATTATTCGGCGGCTATAATATTTATCGTGAGCCGCAATCATTGGAAATATTTAATAAAATACCCGCTTTTACAAAACCAATTTTACGTTCACTTGCGGGAAAAATGCCTGCAGGCATGAAAGGGAAAAGCTTTATTGAACGAGGTTTGACACCGATGGAAGAAAGGTATATCGGCAACGCAAAAATGTTCTCTGAAGAAGAAAAACGGGAATTGTTAAATGTGTACAAGGAAGGACTCAGTTATACGGATGTGACAAAACCGCTCTATGAAGAAAGCCGCGGCCTTAATCCCGTAGATCGTATGCAATATATTGATATTCACACATGGATGCGCGGTGATATTTTATTAAAGGCCGATAAGATGACAATGGCGCACTCCCTCGAGCTTCGTGTCCCGTTTCTTGATACAGAAGTTTTTGAAGTAGCAAGTAAAATTCCGGCAAGTTTAAAAACGGCACACGGAACAACGAAATATATTTTGCGCCAAGCGGTGGAGGGAGTTGTACCTGATCATGTATTACATCGGAAGAAATTAGGTTTCCCGGTTCCAATCCGCCATTGGTTAAAAAAGGAAATGCACGATTGGGCGATAGAAATTATCCGCGAAAGCAATACCGGACATTTTATTAATAAAAACTATGCATTGCAGCTTTTGGACGATCATTGTGCCGGAAAAGCGGATAATAGCAGGAAGATTTGGACGATTCTTGCCTTTATGGTATGGCATCAAGTATACATGGAAGACAAATACCCGTTTTCTGAAACAGCCTCTTCTGCTGCTTATCAACCGGTGAATGGATGAAGCCGGGCAGCAGTCACTGCCCGCTTTGCTCATGCATATAGGTGATGGCCTGGCGGCCCATTTGCACCCAGGATTTTTCAAAATCCGCAATGGGTGCTTTTTTATTTTTTTGATTTGCTAAAGGATCATTGAAATAAATAGAATCATTATCGTAGCCTGTCACTAAAACAGCATGCTCCTTATATGTAATTGTGACAGTGCCGTTTGCCGTATGCCATGTTTCAAAATAGCTGTCCGGCAGTTTTTCAAATGATGTATTAGTAATCACCCAAACAGGTCTGCCGTCGGAAAGATGTATTTTTATTTCTTGAAAATCCGCCCCGGTTATATCTTTTATCCGCCCCGGTAAATATTTTTCCGCCAATTGTGTCACCGGTTTATGATAGACCCCCAAACCCGGATTGGCAAGTGAGTACATATCACCGATAAATCCATCATTTGGATCTCCGTAATAAATTTTCCCGTTCACAATGGAATAAGGAGTTTCATCTTTTATTATTTCTGCCGCTAATGTCATTTTGTCTGTATCGGCACCGGCAAATTGCAAAAGCATTGCCAGACTCGTCACCTCGCAGCCGCGGGGAAGCTCCGGCAACTGCGAAAGTAGAGGTGCATCTAATAATACTGCCTCTTTTATTTTAATAATGGAAAAATCAAATTGCCCATCTAAAAAAGTTTTTGTCTCTCTTACAGCTGGATCAAGCTTTTCCGGATTGTCAAAAGCAAAAGCAAAGTCACCTGTTTGCTCATAATAAATGAACAATGTAATAAGGATGGCAAAAAAAACTGAAACAAGAAACGCAAAAACCTTTCCTATTTTTTTACTTACTATTAAAATGATGAAAAAGAGAATAATGATACAGATAATGGAAAAAAATTTCACTGGTTCACCTCAAAATCATTATAATATGCAGGTTGGAAATCAAATCAGACAACGGTTTTGATATGAAAATTATATTTTCAACCGGAGTTTGTGTTTAGTTTACTGAATCAAATTCACTCAGATTTCCCTTCTTGTAATGAGCGGTAAAATTTACTTTTTACGAAATAATCATGATTAATTCGCCGCATTTCTTCAATATCTTTATCGGTTAATGGACGGATCACTTTAGCAGGTCTGCCAAAAGCCAGTGTCCACGGCGGGATTTTTTTCCCTTGCGAAACCAGACTTCCTGCTCCGATAAATGCTCCTTCCCCTATTTCAGCACCATCGAGAATAATCGAGCCCATCCCAATCAGTGCTTTTTTCCTTATCGTACAGCTATGTAAAATAGCCTGATGGCCGATTGTCACTTCATCTTCAATGATTAAAGGAATGTTCGGACTTTGATGGAGGACAGAATTATCCTGGATATTTACCATGTTTCCGATGATGGTAGCGGCCACATCACCGCGAATGACAGTATTAAACCAAATGCTGCTATCTTCCCCGATTACAACATCACCAATAATGGTGGTATAATCAGCAATATACACAGAACTTGCAATTTGCGGTTGTTTGTTATCATACGGGTAAATCATTTTACACGCTCCTTAAATAAATTATAATGGCTAGTACCCAAAAACTTGGATATTATTAAATAAGTCGTACAAAACGTGTTCGAAATGTAATTATGACCTTTTTGGAGTTGAACCATTATAATTAATTTTAGCATTTTCCGTGACATTCATGATACGATTTGTCAAAAAAAAGAATAGCACGCATAATAGAAGTATAAGCAGGTTGCAACAGGAGGAAAAGAGTATGTGGAAATGGGAAGCAGAAGGAGATGCAAAGGCGGTTGTTGTTATTGTTCATGGTGCGATGGAGCATCATCGCCGCTATGGATGGTTAATCGAAATGTGGCGTTTAGCAGGTTTTCATGTCATTATGGGGGATCTGCCGGGGCATGGCCTGACATCAAGATCAAGCCGCGGTCATATTGAGTCTTTCGATGAATACATCATGGAGGTGAAAGACTGGATTGAGGCAGCTTATGATTTTGAACTTCCTGTATTTTTAATCGGCCACAGCATGGGTGGACTGATTTCTATCCGCTTATTGCAAGAAGACAAGTTGAATGTTGCCGGTGTGATTCTGTCTTCTCCATGCCTGGGTCTGGTCAAATATCCGGCGAAAATCGTTAATTTTTTCTCCTATATCCTGAACGCTATTATTCCCGGCCTGCGGATGAATTCAGGATTAACGGTTGATATGGCAACAAGAAATACGGATGTTCGTGAAGCAGACCGCAATGACACACTTTATATAAAAAAAGTTTCCGTCCGCTGGTATCGTGAATTAATCCTCGCGATCAAGACGGCGTTTGAAAAAATCAATCAGACACAGGATGTTCCCTTTCTAGTTATGCAAGGAGGCGCGGATCAAATTGTAAACAAAAAAATGGTGCAGAATTGGTTCAATCAAGTACCTCTTTCGGAAAAAAGATTTAAAGAATGGCCAAACTGTTATCATGAAATATTTAATGAACCTGAACGGGACGAAGTATTTGACTATGCAAAGGATTTTATAAACAGCCAATTAAAAGCGATAGGTTACATTGTTTAGAAAGAGGAAGTTCCGTTTTCTTCGTCTTGGCGACTTTTAATAAAAGCAATAGGTTACATCGTTTAGAAAGAGGGGATCACATGTCTGTGCCTTCTATGCCAATCAGTTTAATGGCAAAGGTTTACCGCAAAATTATTCCCGCTGCCCATAAGGAACTTTCCTATTGGCGGGCAAGAGCAGAACAAATAGCGGATCCGGAACTGAAAAAGCAGGCTCTTCAAAGTATAAAAGATAAAACATTTCACTGTGAAGGTGGCTCGATTATGGCTTTTATTGCCAATGATAACTATAAAAAAGCAATAAAGTTTATTGTTGCCTATCAAACAATCAGTGATTATCTCGATAATTTATGTGACCGCAGCACATCACTAGATCCACGGGATTTTGCAGCGCTGCATGAATCGATGATGTATGCACTAAATCTTGAGCAGAAGCCGGCTGATTTTTACCGTTTTCGCACAGAAACGAAAGATAACCGCTATCTGCTTGATTTGGCAGAAACATGCAGAATGGTTTTGCGAAATTTACAACATTATCATTTAATTAAGACGAAGCTACTGGAATTATGCCGATACTATTGCGATTTGCAAATTCATAAGCATGTGAAGCAGGAGGAACGCGTTCCGAGACTGCAAAATTGGTTTGCTGAGCATAAAAATAATATCCCGGAAATGGAGTGGTATGAGTTTTCTGCCTGCACCGGCTCGACCTTGGGTGTTTTTTGTCTAGTTGCCTACGCTTTTCGCGACGATTTTGAAAAGTGCCACGCCGACAATATACGTAACGGTTATTTTCCATATATACAAGGGCTTCATATTTTATTGGATTACCTGATTGACCAGGAAGAGGATCGTAAAGAAGGCGATCTTAATTTCTGCTTTTATTATGAAAACGAGGAGCGAATGTTTCAACGTCTGAAGCATTTTGTCAGGAAGGCAGATTATTATACGGAAACGCTCCCTCATAAACGTTTTCATCAATTGATTAATCGCGGCTTATTAGGCATCTACTTATCGGATGATAAAGTAAACAAACAGCATCATTTGAAAAAACTGGCGAGAAAAATTATAAAGACGGGCGGGTTAGTCAGCTTTTTCTTCTACATAAACGGACGCGTCTACCGGCTATGGCAAAAATGGTCTTCCGTCGGGCGGCATCGGGCGGCGTTTAACGGAGGTCAGAAGTAGGAGGTCGGAAGGCGGAGGTCAGGGGTCGGAAATAAACAAAAAAACCACATAATGCGGGTTTTTTTAAAGGTCTGACCTCTGGCCTCCGGCATCTTACCTCTGTTTTCTATCTTTTTTCGATTGCGATGATAAAGGGAGGTTGGTTGATTTGATTGATAAATTGGTATTGCAGAACGTGCGCCTTTTTTTGATCTAGCTGCTTGACGTAAGTAAGCAGAGCATCGCGTTCTTTTGCACCTTCCGCATGACCGTGGTATATGACCACAACAATGATTCCTTCCGGTGCCATAAGGGATATAAGCTGTTCAATTGCCTGGATAGTTGTCTGCGGTCGTGTAACGATTGCTTTATTTCCTCCGGGTAGGTAGCCTAAATTAAAGACAGCTGCGGTAATTTTTCCGTGAGTCTGCGGCGGGAGAACATCAATAATATGTTCATGTCCGAGGGAAGAAAAACGGACCCTGCCGTCAACACCATGGTGCCTCAGCTTATTTTGACTATTTTTGATTGCTTCTTCCTGAATATCGAAGCCAAATACCTGTCCGTTTTTCCCGACTAATTTTGCCAGAAATAACGTATCGTGCCCGTTTCCAACGGTTGCATCCACAACCATATCACCAGGTGTAACTGCTTTTTCCAAGAGCACACGGGCAAACGGCAGAATGCCATCTAACTTCATGCTTGCACCTTCTTAACGTGATGGCTGTAATATTTCCCTTGCCAACTGTTACGCCGGATTAATTCATCATCGATAGCATTCAATACTTCCCACTTATTTACACTCCACATTGGACCGACCATTAAATCAATCGGGCCGTCACCGGTAATACGATGAATAATCATTTCCGGCGGCAAGATTTCTAATTGATCACATACTAACTGTACATAATTATCAAAAGATAGAAAGTCAAGCATGCCCTTTTCATATTGCTTTACCATTGGTGTGCCTTTTAATAAATGAAGCAAATGGATTTTGATTCCCTGTACATCCAGCTTTGCAACTGCCTGTGCAGTCTCCATCATCATCTCTTTAGTTTCCAATGGCAAGCCATTAATAATATGGGAACAAACGCGAATCCCGCGTTCCCGTAATTTGTTGACGCCATCTACATAGCATTGGTAGTCATGGGCACGATTGATTAATAAAGCGGTTCTCTCATGTACGGTTTGCAGACCAAGCTCCACCCATAAATATGTCCGTTCATTCAGTTCGGCTAAATAATCAACGACATCGTCAGGCAGGCAATCAGGGCGGGTCGCTATTGACAAGCCGACGACACCGTCTTGTTTTAATACTGTTTCATATTTTTCTCTTAATTCCGCTACAGGAGCATGTGTATTAGTATAGGCCTGAAAATAAGCAATATATTTTCCGTCTTTCCATTTTGTATGCATTTTATTTTTAATGTCATTAAATTGCGTCTCTAAATCATCCGCACGGTTTCCGGCAAAATCACCTGAGCCGGCAGCACTACAGAACGTACAGCCTCCGTAAGCAACTGTACCGTCACGATTCGGACAATCAAAGCCGCCGTCTAACGCGATTTTAAATACCTTATGGCCAAATTGGTTGCGCAAATGATAATTCCAAGTATGGTAACGCTTCTGATCATTCGCATATCGAAAAGGGTTCCTCTGTTTCAATGCAGAACCTCCTTACTTTTTGTTCTTCCATTCATAGTATAGCAAATAGGAAGCGAAGAACAAGTTGAACCTTTCTTTTGCAGCTTAAATGGGTTATTTTTTGAAAATTTTCCGGAGAGGATATCCCTTTTAGAAATAGCATGTTAACTCTTGTTAATTTTAAAATTGGTAAAAATTCATTTTTTTATAGGTGATTTATTCAATTTTTGTGACGGTTATAATAATGAGGTTCAAATTGGCAGCGATCTTGATCCAGTAAAAGTGCAAACTAAGGTTGAACATAAAAAAGCGGCAGTTTGAAACTAGTTGTAATGTCTGGAACAGCCGCTTCCCTAATTGAAAAGATAAAAGGAGAAGATAAGAATATGACTACACGAAAATCGGTAGAGGATTTTTTGCAAACTTGTAAAAATGTGATAAGCACGGTTGAAGAGCAATACTATGATGGACAATTACAAGAACATCCTCATGATGAAGGATATACCGGTGCACTGATGCTGCTTGAACAAACCTATAATCAATTAACAGAGCTTTCAAACAGTGCCAATGCACAGCAAAAAGAACAGTTGCACCGTATGCGCCTCCAGCTCCAGCAATTACAAAATAAAATGATCCTGTCTCCTTAACGAAATCAAGTAAAAGTCGAATCAAGATTTAAAAAATAATTCATTATTGAGCGGAACATAAATTTGAAAAATGAAGACATATTCTTTGGGAATGAGGACATAAATCTCGAGAATGAGGACAAACCTCAGGAATGAGGACAAAAATCTCAGGAATGAGGACATAAACTTCAAAAATGAGGACATAAATCTCGAGAATGAGGACAAAAGCCTCAGGAATGAGGACAAACCTTAGGAATGAGGACATAAACTTCAAAAATGAGGACATAAACTTCAAAAATGAGGACATAAACTTCAAAAATGAGGACAAAAATCTCAGGAATGAGGACATAGTATAAATATGGCCGTTTTTTGTCCGGAGAATATAAACGTAATGTAAAAAAGCTGATCAAAGTCCCAACTTTCGATCAGCTTCAAGTTATGAGGGGGGAATCCTCCATGCTATCTTATGAGAATTGCATCGAAAGGTGCGGATTATATCTTTTTTTGCTTTTTACAAGTGAAAAGTAAAATGAATAGGAAAAATTTTTCTTATGCCCTTGCATCCAAACCATAAATTTAATACAATAGCATTATAATTTTATAAAAATGGAACCGTGACAAGGAGTAGTAGTGGTGCTGAACCAGTTTAGAGAGTTGACGGCAGGTGCAAGTCAGCCGGGAACATCATGAACTCGCCTTCGAGTTGCAAGTGTGAAGAAAAGTAGTGCTTGCCGTTTTCCGCGTTAAGGATGAATGAAGCGAGTGACAAGTTCACTAATGTGGGTGGTACCGCGGGAGAATAAAGATAATCCTCTCGTCCCTTATTTGGGATGAGGGGTTTTTTTATTTCGATTTGCACAGGTGAATATCCAAGCAGAAGAATGATTAGAGCCTGGTGCCGATTTCAATATTTTGAAATAGATTATTTTTTAGCAGATCATATAAGGTTTGATAAAGGAGGAGCGAAAAAATGAGTTTTAACCATCGGGAAATCGAAAAAAAATGGCAAACCTACTGGGAGAAAACGAAAACATTTAAAATGAAAGAGGAGAAAGGCAAAAGTAAATTTTATGCTTTGGATATGTTTCCCTACCCGTCCGGAGCCGGGCTGCATGTCGGCCATCCGGAAGGATACACGGCAACCGACATTCTTTCACGGATGAAACGGATGCAAGGCTATAACGTGCTTCATCCAATGGGATGGGATGCTTTTGGCTTGCCTGCGGAGCAATACGCCCTTGATACCGGAAATGATCCGGCGGAATTTACCGAAAAAAATATCAACCATTTTCGTGAACAAATTAAAGCACTCGGATTCTCCTACGATTGGGACCGGGAAGTTAATACAACAGATCCTGATTACTATAAATGGACGCAATGGATTTTTACAAAACTCTATGAAAAAGGGCTTGCATTCATGGATGAAGTGGCTGTCAACTGGTGTCCTGCGCTCGGTACGGTTCTGGCAAATGAAGAAGTTATTGACGGAAAAAGTGAACGAGGCGGACATCCGGTGGAACGCCGGCCGATGAGACAATGGATCTTAAAAATAACCGCCTACGCGGACCGTCTCCTTGAAGATTTAGAAGAACTGGATTGGCCTGAAAATATTAAAGATATGCAACGAAATTGGATCGGTCGTTCAGAAGGAGCAGAGGTTCATTTCGGGATTGACGGTCATAACGAAACATTCACAGTATTTACAACGAGGCCTGATACGTTATTTGGCGCGACATACGCTGTCCTTGCCCCGGAGCATGAACTTGTACAAACTATTACGACAGAAGAACAAAAACAAGCGGTTGCTTCCTACTTGGATGAAGTCAAGCATAAATCTGATTTGGAAAGAACCGATTTAGCAAAAGTGAAAACAGGTGTCTTTACCGGCGCTTATGCGATCAATCCGGTCAACGGCGAAAAACTGCCGATTTGGATTGCCGATTACGTGCTTGTCAGCTATGGAACCGGTGCGATCATGGCGGTTCCGGCACATGATGAACGGGATTATGAATTTGCACGCCAATTTCATCTTCCGATAAAAGAAGTTGTTTCCGGAGGAAATATTGAAAAGGAAGTTTTTACAGAGGACGGTCCGCATGTCAATTCCGAATTTCTTGACGGTCTAAACAAAGCAGAAGCGATCAGCAGCATGATTAATTGGCTGGAGGGTAATCACAAGGGAGCAAGAAAAGTGACATACCGTCTGCGTGACTGGCTCTTCAGCAGACAGCGCTACTGGGGAGAACCAATTCCGATTATTCATTGGGAAGACGGGACGATGACTGCATTAAATGAATCGGATCTGCCGCTTATCTTGCCGAAAACAAAGGAAATTAAGCCTACCGGATCAGGAGAATCACCATTGGCTAATATCGAAGAATGGGTAAATGTCGTTGATCCGGCCACCGGTAAAAAAGGGCGCCGGGAAACAAATACGATGCCGCAATGGGCGGGAAGCTGCTGGTATTATCTGCGTTATATTGACCCGCATAATATAAAGGAGCTTGCTGATTCGGAAAAACTGAAAGAATGGCTGCCGGTAGATATTTATATCGGAGGTCAGGAGCATGCCGTTCTCCACTTGCTGTATGCACGTTTCTGGCATAAATTTCTTTATGATATCGGGGTTGTCCCAACGAAAGAGCCATTTCAAAAGCTGTTCAACCAAGGGATGATTCTCGGCGGCAATCATGAGAAAATGAGTAAGTCAAAAGGAAATGTCGTCAACCCTGATGATATTATTGTCAGCCACGGTGCCGATACACTTCGCCTCTATGAAATGTTTATGGGACCGCTTGATGCTTCGATTGCCTGGTCCGAAAACGGGCTGGACGGTTCACGTCGCTTTCTTGACCGTGTTTGGCGGCTTTTTGTAGAAGAAGATGGAAAAATCAATGCCAATATTCAGGATATTGAGAACGAAAAGCTGGAAAAAGTATATCATCAAACGGTGAAAAAAGTAACAGAAGACTTTGAGACGCTGCGGTTTAATACAGCCATTTCACAACTAATGGTATTTATTAATGAAGCTTACAAAACAACGGCGCTTCCGAAAAACTATATGGAAGGATTTATCAAACTGCTTGCGCCGCTTTGTCCGCATATTGCAGAAGAGCTTTGGCACAAGCTGGGGCATGATGAAACAATTACGTATGCTTCTTGGCCGGCATTCGATGAAGGCAAGCTTGTAGATGATGAAGTAGAGATTGTTATTCAAATAAATGGAAAAGTTAAAGTGAAACGAATGGTGCCGGTGGATGCAAACAAAGCCGCTTTGGAAAAGATTGCGATGGAAGATACGACAATCAAAGAACAAATTGACGGGAAAACAATTCGTAAAGTCATTGCCGTACCCGGGAAATTGGTGAATATTGTTGCTAAATAGGTCGATTGTCTGTGATCTAAAAAGAAATGGATAGGAAGTTTTGGACTTCTTGTCCATTTTTTATGTCGAATTTTGCTGTATAATAAGTAAAAGAATTGTGTTTTAGCAAGCCAGTAAAAAAAATTGAAACTTTTTAAGATATTTTACGTATTTCATAACTGTAAACGAAATGGGGAAGTGATGCTTGATATGGGCCTGTTTGAGAAATTATTTGGCAGTAAAGAGAAACAAAGACCTGTCATAAAAGAGAGAACGGTCATGAACCTGAAAATCGGCGATATTGTCACGTATAATCTTGAAGATTACGAGGTGGTTGGAAAACTTTCATACTATGACCATGGATATAAATGGTATGCGTATCAGCTTCAAGGTACAGACCGTGTTCTTTGGTTAAGTGTGGAAATGGACGATGAACTGGAACTGGGAATCTACGAAAAAGTAAATTTCCCCCTACGGGAGCCAATTCCGAAAAAACTCGAACTTGGCGGCGTTACGTATTATCTCGATGAATCCGGCACAGCTGAAGTCCGTGGAAAAGGACGCAGCGAAAATGTTGACGGGGCGCGCTGCCGCTATTTTGATTTTTATGATGTGGAAGACGAGAAGTATTTATCGATCGAAATTTGGGGGAGCGAAGTCGAGGTTTCTACAGGCTATGGCATTGAAGAATATGAATTGAAAATTATTGCAGGAAGTATGTAAATATCTAAAATGGAGGAATGAAACATGTTTCAATTTTTTAAACGGGTGAAAACTGTTGTTAGTTCGGAATTAAATGCACTGCTTGATAAAGCGGAAGATCCGGTAAAAATGCTGGATCAATTTATGCGCGATATGGAGGAAGATATCCGCGAAATTGAAACGGCGGTTGCCAAACAAATTGCCAGTGAAAAAATGCTGCAGAAAAAAACAGAAGATGCAGAAAAAATGGTTGCAAGGCGTGAAGAGCAGGCTGTGAAAGCACTTGAAGCAGGGAATGAAGACTTAGCCCGCCGCGCTCTTGAGGATAAAAAAGTTCATGCGGAAAATGCCACATCATTGCGCCAGGCTTACGATCGTTCCAAGGAGGATTCAGCTCTCCTCCGTTCAAAGCTTGATGAAATGAAAAGAGAATACAATGAAATGAAGCTGAAAAAAGATTCCTTAAAAGCGCGTGCCGAATCGGCAAAAACAAGGACAAAGATGAACCGTGCCTTGTCTGAAATCGGCGGAGACGACTCAAGAAACGGCTTTGAACGGATGGAACAAAAAGTCCTTCAATATGAAGCGGAAGCAGAAACAAGTGAAGATCTGCGCGCTTCCAGCCGCAGCCTTGATGACGAATTTAAGGAATTAGACAATGATGTTGATGCTGAATTGGCTGCATTGAAGAAAAAACTGGGCAAATAACATAATAGGGTTAGTCCCTAGAAATGGGTATATTATCAAAAAAAGTTATATAATAACACAACAACTATATGTAGTGCTCGAAATGTCATGATGACCTTTTTAGGATTGAACCATAATAGAGGTTGTTCAACATTTTAGCGGTTGATAAGCGGGGAAATCAATTCCCGCTTGTATTTCCGCATTCACGGGAATAATCAGAGACTGGCGGGTTCTGAGGCAGGATAACAATTATTCGCCTGTTTCGGATTATGCATAAAAAGCAGTAAACGGAAGATTTCAAGGTAATCCAAAAAAAATCTTCTCCGTTTCGGATTATGCATAAAAAGCTGCATACCCTGCGGGAATCCTCCTGCACGAAAGCTGTCCGCCGTGTACTTTCTCAATTTATTAAACTAGTAAAAAGAGCAGGAATTGAATCAACTTCACTCTTCCAAACTCTTTTGCAATATACGAATACTCCATCGAATATGGGTAGGAAAGGCAGGTGATGAATGTGAAAAAAATAATGCTGCCGATTATTTTAGCAGCTGTAGTTTTTTTGGAAGCATGCGGAACTGAGGAGGCCGGATCCGGCTGGATCTTCCAAGAGAGCATTTATGATTATATTTCTTCAAACTATCCGTTATATGATACCGTCTCAAGCACAACATACAGTGACGACTACGCAGAAATATACATCGCGGAGAATCAGGATATTGCGACTGTCGCAAGTGATCTGCAAAATCACTTAGATCCCTCCAATATGAGCGAGCTGAAAGAAGGCAGGCAGATTTTTATTTATGATGATCAATTTGTAACATTGACACAATCGACAGAAAACCCTTCCAATACGCTTATTGAAGTCGCCAGCGATGAATTTGTCCGAGACAATTACGATCCGGACTTTTTAGAAGGGTTTATTGTAGCATCCGTGATTGATGAAATTTTTGACGTAGACTGGAGAAGTTCAAGAAGAGATTCTTGCCGCAAAAATCCAAATTATTGTTATGGAGGCTATGGATCTTCGGGAAGTTTTATCGGAAAAAATCCGGTACCGCCATCGGTGCGCAGCAGTTCTTCATCTGTTCGCGGCGGAGGAACCGGGTCAGGTAAATAACACACGAAAGGGGAAAAAGGAATGGGACCGTTTTTATTAACGTTATTATATTTTGCTATTGCCATCGTCTTCGTATTGATTGGCCTTGTTATTTTTGAATTAATGACGAGAAAATATAAGGATTGGGATGAAATTCTGAACGGAAACAAAGCAGTAGCACTTTCAATTGGAGGAAAAATTGTTGGTATTTGTATCATTCTTGCTTTTGCCATTTTCAGCAGTTTTGCGGTAACGGAAACGTTGATTTGGGGCGCTGTCGGCGTTGTTCTTCAACTGATTGCCTATATTCTTTTTGAATTACTGACAGTGAAATTTTCCGTCCAAGAGCAGCTGAAAAAAGAAAATCTCGCAGTAGGAATTATCAGTTTTTGTGTTTCAATAGGTTTGGCCATTGTCATTGGTGCTTCCATTACATAAAAATTTGATAGAAAAAGCTGGTGTACTAGAGCAAGGAGAAGATTGTAATGAATAACCTGAGTGACTTGGGAATGAAGCAAAGTAAAGCAATTTATTGGGCTTCCGGGATTGTCTCCATCTGCGGGATTATTTTTGAAGTCTTGTTTGGAGCGGCAGGTTCATATATTTTGGGAGATGGTGTTAAGCAATATACGCTCACCATCTCGCTTTTTTTAACAGGGATGGGAATCGGTGCTTCCCTTAGCGAGCGGGTAACGAAAAATTTGTTGCTGTCTTTTATCTGGATTGAATTTTCAATCGGCCTGATCGGCGGATTTTCCACATTTTTATTTTTTGGCGTGACCGCATTTTTCCCGGATGGAACGGATGCCCTTTTTCTTTATTCGATTACTTTATTAATAGGTACCTTAACAGGTCTTGAACTGCCGATATTAATCCGCAAGGCAAATGAGATTGGCGTGAATTTAAGCAGAAGTACGGCAAGGGTATTGTTTTCCGATTATGCCGGTGGCTTGATCGGGGGGCTTTTGTTTGTTTTTCTTCTGCGTCCTGCGTTCGGCATGGTCAAATCGGCTTTTATTGTTGCGCTTATTAACGTTGGAATAGCTTTGTGGATGCTGCTTTATTTTAAAAAAGAAATTGTCCGCTTCCGTCTGCAGCTGACTGCAGGAATTCTTATATTTATTACGCTTGTTGCAGGTGCGTTTTTCGGTGATGAAGTAGCATTTTCATTTGAACAGCGCTTTTACAGAGATCCGATTATCTATCATCAGCAATCTGCCTACCAGGAAATTATTTTAACGAAAGAACAGGGGGATATCCGCCTTTTTCTTGACGGGCAGCTGCAGTTCAGTTCATCCGATGAGTACAGGTATCACGAGACACTCGTTCACCCGGCAATTGCAAGTGTTGCCGATCCCCGCCATGTGTTAGTTCTTGGCGGCGGTGACGGGCTGGCGTTAAGAGAGCTCTGGAAATACGATAACATAAAAAAAGTCGATCTTGTCGATCTTGATCCCGCAGTCGTGGAACTGGCTAAAACAGATTATAATCTTGTTCACCTGAATCATGATTCTTTTTCCGATCCCAGGGTGACCGTTCATCATGAGGATGCATTTAAGTTTATGGAGACATCAGCCGATTGGTATGATGTGATACTGGTCGATTTACCGGATCCTAATAACGAATCTTTAAGCAAGTTGTATACACTGGAGTTTTATCAGCTGCTTCGAAATCATCTTCGTCCCGGCGGCACGATTATGATTCAATCCACAAGTCCGACATTTGCGACAAAAGTATATTGGACAATTGATTATACTTTAAAAGAAGCCGGCCTTTATACCGCGAACTTGCATGTTGATGTCCCGAGCTTCGGTGATTGGGGATTTGTCATGGCAAAACGGGAGGAAATTAGAAATCTTGACAATTTAGCGCTCACGGAAAAGACTAGTTTTTTGACAAAAGAGGTGCTGAAAAGTTTAACGACTTTCGGAAAAGATATTGACAGCCAGATAACAGATCGTAATGGCAAGCAGTTTCCATTAGAGGCGAATACATTAATGAATCCCATTATCATTCCGATGTATGAAGAGGCTTGGAGTTTTTATTAAGGACGAAATAACACTGGAGGGAACCTTTGCAGGCGAAGGTTCCCATTTTTCATTCGTAAATGGGAACAAACGCAAATCCTCACAAAAAATAGCTCTTCGATGTACGCTCAAAAAGTGGAACTTCCTTAATCTGCGATAAATTTTCTCCCGGGATTTTACTGTACTCAGTGTGATAAACTAAAAAAGAGTTTTACACCTTATTTATATTAAAAAAAGAGTTTTTAGGAGGATAAAGGTGCAACATATCGATACGATTACTCCACGGGAAGTAGAAGAAATGCTGGAAACGGGCGCCCAATTGGCGTTGATCGATGTCCGGGAAGCGGAAGAGGTTGCTGAAGGAATGATTCACGGTGCGAAGCATATTCCTATGGCGCTTATTCCGGAGAAGCTTGATTCATTGAAGAAAGGGCAAGAATATATTATTATTTGCCGCTCCGGTCACAGAAGTGAAAATGTTTGTGATTTTTTGCAGGAAAGAGGCTATAAAGTCCGGAATATGATCGGCGGAATGTTGGAATGGAACGGAGAAATAGAATTTAAGTAACTGTTTATCGCAGATTAAGGGGCAGTAATCCCCCTGCCTCAAAATTGGAGGTGAAACCAATCAAGTTAGGCGGGAGATAAACTGCCCCTAAAAGCCCGATTGGTGAAATGAGGTTTTTCTTAGGGCTTCAGCCCTTAGAAAAATCAATCAGGCTATGCGTGACTAACCATCAGTGGGGAATGAAGGCCACTAAAGGCGCAGGCGTCCTGTTGCAACGTCGGCACTAGTACGTCCTGTACGTCGAAGAACCCCCACTGA
>JAGKQJ010000074.1 GCA_017898095.1 Bacillaceae bacterium Marseille-Q3522
GGGGTATTACTGCCCCTTAATCTGCGATAAAAAATATAAAGTTATAATATTATGTTTTTTAATCAAGTAGAGTAAAGTCACCATGATTCCCCTGGTTTTGTGCTTTCTGAAACGAGTTCATTTAATAGGACAGCGTCACCTCACCCCTAGCTCCGGGGGGAATAACGGAGCAGAAGTGAGGTATTTGCCCGTATTAGCCCGATTGGCAAAATAAGAGAATTTTTCAAAAGAATAAAGTTTGTGCTTTGGTTGCACTAAGGCTCGTGTAATGGTCTTCTATCATTAGAGTATTACTTCGATAAAGTATTTTGATTTTTCTTGTCTGATAATAAACTTTGAATATTCTATTGCCTGCTTTTCTTCAGAAAAAGTGAATCTTTCTAAAACGAATAATTGCTCACCAATTGGAATGTGCAATAAATTTGCTTCATATTCATCTGCAATTATCGTTGAAAAATAAATTTTTGCCTTTCCCAGCTTCACTCCATATTTATTTATAAAAATATTATAAAATAGATCATTTTCCAAATAGGCTTGCGAAAGATCCGGAAATAAACGGCTTGGTACGTAAGTATACTCCATTACTACCGGAGTCTGATCTTCCATTTTTAATCGGTGTATTTTAAATACCTCGTCATTTTCATTTATCTGCAGCTTCTTTGCGATTGTTACCCCTGCCTCCGTTTTTTGAAAAGACAAAGTTTTATGAGGATGCAATTGCGCATGAACAGCATCATTGCGCAGCGTCACCATTTGGGAAATATCTTTTTCCTCTTTTCTGCTGACAAATGTTCCTTTTCCCCTTTGGCGATAAAGAATGCCTTTATTGACAAGATCCTGAATCGCTCTTTTGATTGTAATCGTGCTTACTTTAAATTGAACAGCAAGTTCTTTCTCTGATGGCAGCTGATAACCTGGCTCCCATTCCTCAGCTGTTATTTTTTCTTCAAAATAGTCCTTAACCTGATGATATAAAGGTGTCGGTAAATTTTTATTAACTCGCATATTACACTCCTAAAGATATAATGTTATAACTTTATTAAATAAATTAGTTTTTCACTATCATAATGTTGTAAACTCATTTTTTTAATAGTGTACCAGTATTGGTGAAGAACTTCAAGAGCAGATTTTAGAATTTTTAAATTAATTGAATCCTGATAATAGGTACAAAAAATCGGATTTTCAATATCAATTTGCACCACTACTTCATTAACCTATTATCTCAATGTACATTCTTTCTTGCTTTCAATCGTTCCATAAACAGAGTTTCATTCAAATCATGTGACGGGTATTTTTTAAGCGCAAAAAAGCCGGTACAAATGGAGTACAAACATACCTCCAATGTACCGGCTTCTTTCTATTGTCTTGTTCCCGGAATCTTCGTTAAAAGAAAAGCTTCTTCACCGTTTTGCGTAATCCCTGAACAGTTATTAATAATAATAGAAATAAAGCTAATTTTATGATCGCATCCAATTCCGTAATAAAAAGAATATACAATCCAATGGACAGATAAATAACTAAGAGTATGACCATCGAGAATATTTTCATAAAATTCCTCTCCTTTACCTTTTCAATGGAGCATTTTATATAGTATATTCATCCGCTTAGAAAGGTCTACTCAAATATCGTTATCTAAATATTTCTGCCCGTAATTTCTGCTTCGTTCAACAGTGCTTCTTCATCGTCTCGCAGGCGGTGGGCAAGACGTGATGCAGCTGTTGCTGCGATACTTGCAACCATATCGTCCAAAAATGTATGAACCCCGTTGCCTATCTTATTGTCCAACTGCTTAATAATTCCGATTTTATTTCTATCCAGATGGCCAAATGTAGTTACGGCAATACTTCCATAGCTTAGTGTTGCACCTAACGCTATCGTTTCATCAATTCCAAATAGCCCTTCATCTGATTCGATGATCGATTGCAGCGGTTCGGAAAGTTTTTTCTCTTCCGCCAACTGGTCAAGTTCGACTCCGACAAGAATGGCGTGTTGAATTTCTCTTTTATGCAACACCCGGTCAACACTTTCGATACACTCCCTTATTGTTAACGTTTCATTAAACGGAGCTTGCATCTCATAAACTATTTTTGCAATTGCTTCAATGGTTACTCCTCTTTTTACTAACGCCTGACGTGCAGCTTCTGTAACTTCTCTGCTTTGTACACGTTTCATTTATGGTTCCTCCCCAAAACATCTTTATTGTTTTCATGACGTGACAGATCAAAACCGCAGCTTACAATGAACAGCTTTGATATTGTGTCAATTTTATAAACCAATAATCCATATTATAGCACGTTCACCATATACATTCATTTCTTGCACATAAAACGTCTCCATTAGAAATGGCGTATTTTTCAAATAATTCTATTACATTCGCTTTTATTTTATCTTATTGAATTTCAAGCAATGATTCTTGCTGTGAGTTCTTGCCAAAAAAATATATTTTTTTGGCAAGTTATTTTACGAAATATGTGATAAAATAAGGAAAATGAGTAATGAAGGCTTTCATACGATTTCTTACATTGGAGGAAATAACATTGAGTTTTCCAAGAGGTAATTTATCAAGCCGGATTTTTTTTAGCAAAGAACTGAATGAAGAAATGGAGTTACTTATTTATCTGCCTGCAAATTATTCCGAACTTCAAAAATACTCCATCTTAATTACGCAAGATGGTCGTGATTATTTTCAAATGGGGAGAATAGGAAGGCTGGCTGATGAACTCCTTTTCAATAAAAAAATAGAAAACCTGATTATTGTCGGGATACCTTATAAAAGTGTTGACGACCGCCGGATAAAATATCATCCTGATGGAAAACAAAACAAAGCTTATATCCGTTTTTTGGCACATGAACTTGTTCCATACTTAGATGGAGAATTTTCAACTTATCAAGTTGGCTATGGGCGTGCATTAGCCGGCGATTCACTCGGGGCAACCGTTTCTCTTATGACAGCTTTGTTATACCCGCATACTTTTGGCAAGGTAATCTTGCAGTCTCCGCTTGTGAATCATAAAGTATTGCAGGCTGCAGCATCTTTAAGCCAGGATCAGCTTTTACAAATTTATCACGTAATTGGGAAAAAAGAAACAGAAGTAAAAACATCTAACGGAGAGATACTAAATTTTCTTACTCCAAACCGGGAGTTAGCAAAAATTTTTCGTTCAAAAAAATTAGACTATTATTATCAGGAATTTGATGGCAACCATACTTGGACCTTTTGGCAGCCTGATTTGAAAGTTGCTGTACCACACTTGTTCTCACTGTAATCGGAGTTCCTTCATTTTGTCACCTATCTTACGAAATGAACAAACATTCCGTTAACTTCTTTGATATAATAGTGGGAACAGAGAAGCAGATGGTTATGCCTTTTTAAAAATAAGCGGAAAACTTGGAGAATCTTCAAAGTCTCTGCTTCTCCTAATCGAAAAATCAGCTTAAATCCGGGAGTTTTATCCCTTTAGATATGAAAAGATAATAGGAGGTATTAGCATGAAATATAGTATCGTTTTTTTTCCAACAAAAGCTATTCAAGATCGGGCCAATTCTTACCGGAAACGCTATGATTCACATTATGCCTTCATTCCTCCGCACATTACACTAAAGTCTGCGTTTGAAGCGGACGAGGAAGAAATCAAATCCTTATCTGCGGAACTTAAACAAATTGCCCGGTCATTTGAACCTTTATCAATTACCATTTCAAAGGTTAGTTCTTTTCAGCCGGTAAATAATGTTGTCTATTTCAAAATTGAATTAACTGAGCAAATAAAGGCTCTTCATGAAGAAATTTACCGGCATTTCTCCAGTGATCCTGAGTATGCCTATGTTCCTCATATCACAATCGCCCGCGATTTATCAAATGATGAACAATCTGATGTTTTTGGATCATTAAAAATGCTTGATGTCACGCATCATGAAGTAATTGGCCAGTTTCATCTGTTACAGCAACAAGAAAATGGGGTTTGGACTGATTATGAAACATTTCATTTAGGAAAAGGGCAGAAGGAATCATAAAGCAAAATACCAGATAATTTATTTTTTGAAAAAAACAATACTAATTAGCTTTGTTGATTTTTGAATTATTATGCACTTTTTTCATTAAGCCCGGAGAAAAATCTCGCTTTCTCTCCGGGCTTAATGAAATGTTACTTATTTATCATTTTATTAATGGAATTGAAATCAAGTTTCTTCCCATCTTTTATAATAGACTGGACGATTTTATCTTCTAAATCTTTGGGAACTGATTTATTGGCTATTTTTGATACTTTACGAATAACCCCTCTTACAGTTTTCTCATCTTTAAAATTTGCTGATTGCAAAGAATTTGCTAAATCTAAAATCTCTTTCATATTGACGCCGGTCTTTTTTTCAATATTCTTAAAAAAATTATTGTCCATTTTTAAATGATTCCTCCTTCTTTTGCTTCTATATAGTATGAAAGTCATCAAAAATTGTGATGATTTTCATATACAGCACAGCCTGATGAACAGTGAACTTTTGTTACAGTTAGCTGTGCCACCGAAGAATCAGATGTATTACGATTAGTGATAGAGTCTAAACAAACTAAAAATGATGATAAGCAGAGGAAGGAGCGGACTGAATTTCCTGCTAAAAAAACTTACTCTCTTTAAAAGAGTAAGTTTTTTACAGAGTAATTAATAGTAAAAGCTTGCCCCAACAATAATTAAAAGGATAAAGAGAACAACAATTAGAGCAAAGCCTCCGCCGTAACCGTACCCTCTTCCATAGCCGTAACATCCGTAAGACATAATCAAATCACCTCATTTTTTTATTAACTCTTTAATAACATATGTAAAAATCGTATTTATGTATAGGCGTTACACATTTTATCAGAATAAAAAAAGCACATTGGATGATTGTCCAATGAGTTTTCTTGTTTGATACAGGTAGAAAGTGAACTCGTTTCAGCAAGCTCACGAACTCGGGAAATCAGGTGGGGACTCTTCAAAATCCAACCTACGCTACGCTTAGAGGTGGAGGTCATAACCTTTCAAGCATGTAAAGATCAAATCGATCTAACCCCTGTTATGTTTGATTATTTCCGAATTATCTTTTAGGATTGTTCATTTGCTTTTCCGCTACTTATGTAACGTAAAAAAGTGCTACGACTAACAATGTGCATGTCATTGAATCAGGAGCAGAAGTCACCATCACGCTGCTGCCCCTGTAAAAACAGCATCTCCCTAATCTTCTTGTTTCCCATACGTTTACATTTATTAGCCTTTCGGTCTGAACAGAAAGCTGCCAATAACTCCAAAAATAATGGCAGCAGAGATACCAGAGCTCGTTACTTCGAACATTCCGGTTAATACACCGACAATTCCATGCTTTTCAACCTCTTGCATCGCACCATGAACGAGTGAATTTCCAAAGCTTGTAATTGGAATTGTTGCTCCTGCTCCGGCAAAATCGATTAGTCTGTCATACACACCAAAGCCGCCTAAAATAGAACCAGTTACAACAAGGATTGTGAGCGTATGTCCCGGTGTCAGCTTCAACACATCAAGCATTAATTGCCCGACAACACATATAGCTCCACCGACTACAAATGCCCAAAAAAATATTGCAAGCATTTTATCTCCTCCTAACCATTGATTTCAATTGATACAGCATGGGCAATGCACGGAATATTCTCACTTTGCTGTACTGATAAAGGAGACAACAAAGCCCCGGTAGCAACGACTAATATCCGTTTGTACGTTCCCTTCTTCATTTCATTTATTAAATGGCCGTACAACACGGTAGCGGAACAGCCGGCTCCGCTACCCCCGGATTGAATCGGTTGTCCCTCTCTGTATATCAATAAGCCACAATCCTGAAACTTGCGATGATCAAGATTCAAGCCGTTTTTTTTCAAGAGCTCATAGGTGGTTTCGCGGCCAATTTTCCCCAGATCCCCTGATACGATTAAGTCATAATGCGAAGGCACTAATTGTAAGTCATGAAAATGTGCTAAAATGGTGTCTGCCGCCGCAGGTGCCATTGCTCCCCCCATATTAAAAGGATCTATCATTCCCATATCGACTACTTTTCCGATTGTTGCCGATGTCGCAGAGGGAAGATGCTGATTTTTCGTATTTCTCGAAGTAACAAGAGCGATACCTGCGCCTGTCACTGTCCACTGTGCAGTCGGCGGCTTCTGCCCGCCATATTCAGTCGGATAGCGGAATTGCTTTTCTACAGCGGCATTATGGCTTGATGCCCCTGTTAACACATACTCAGCACCTTGATAATTAACGAGAAACGATGCGAGCGCCAGCCCTTCCATAGACGTGGAGCAAGCGCCAAATAGGCCTAGATGGGGGATTCCGGCATTAACAGCGGCAAAACTCGTTGGTGTCATCTGATTGATTAAATCACCGGCAAGCAAAAAATGAATATCTTCTTTTCGAACATTTCCTTTTTTTAACGTTATCTCGATAGCATCATCCAACAGTTTGCGATTCGCCTTTTCATAGGAATCCTCTCCCATCCATAAATCTTCATGTAGCACATCGAAATCGGCAGCAAGCCTGCCGTTTGCTTCAAAAGGACCGCCGGCTACGCCGGTTGCCGCAATGACCGGACGATTGACAAGCACCCACGATTGCTTTCCCTTGAGCATTATGATCCCCCCAAATACATAATGATTGTTTTGATAAGTGCTACAATAAAAGCGGAAGTAACACCGAATGCGATGACCGATCCTGCCAATTTAAAAATATTACCTCCTACTCCCAGTACAAGCCCTTCGGTACGATGTTCAATTGCTGCCGAAATAACAGAATTACCAAATCCGGTTACAGGGACGGCGCTCCCTGCACCGGCAAATTGTCCAAGTCTGTCAAAGACACCAAATCCGGTTACAAGCATTGTCAGAAAAATAACGGTCGCTACTGTCGGATTTCCTGCAGTAAGTTCTGTAAAATTAAAAAAATGAATATAAAAATAAGTAATCGCCTGACCGATTACACATATCAAGCCGCCTACCCAAAAGGCTCTCAAGCAATTCAATGCAAGGGGGCGTTTTCGCTCATGCTTTTTCTGAAGTTGTTGATATTGCTGCTGTTGCGGAGTGATTTTTTTATTATTGCCCATCACTATGTCGCTCCTTTATGTTAATTCTTTTTTCAGCTTAATTATTTTTTGCAGACGTTCCTCTGCTTTTTTTTCGTCGTATTGCGGATCAGAAATTTTATCCTGTAATTTTTTCGCCTCTAGAAATATTTTGTAATCACTGGATATAACAAACTTTTCATCGGGAAAATCTTTCTTCAGGCGCTCCTTTAATTGCTTCTCAAGATCTCTCATGCGAAAACGCTGCATCTGTTTTACTTTGTATGCGACAAGTACCTGTTCTTTTCCTTTGAGAACGACCGCATCGTAAATGCCGTCAAAAACAAGCACATCTTTTTTTATTTCTGCACTGATGAAAGTTTGATCCTCTCCGCTTTTTTCAATGGCGGAATTCGTTGTTCGCATCATTTTTGCACGGGACTCCGGCTCTTGTCCCTGTTCTTGCCCGCAAGCTGCAACAAAAATAAACAGAAAAAGAATCAATGTGATTGAGTAAATATTTCTTTTCATGGTTGTTCCTTTCTAATCAATGTCGTGATAACAATATTTTTCACCTATTAGCTAAAATTATGAATTCAACACATTGCTAAAAATATCCATAATTTTAGAGAGGCAGTAAAACCCCAATAGTTTTTTACAAGTCAAATCTGATATAAAGCACGCTGCTCTTTCTTCTTGGCTTGGGGATTATTTTTCCCGGTTACTCCTAATTTATTTTCATGTCGAATTATAAAATTTACCGCTATATGAAATAGGAGATGTTTTCAGTCTTTACAAAATGGAGATGCTGTTGCCGCATGAAAAAAAGCCTGAAGTTTTTCTCTTCACGGCTTTTTCAGAAACTAAAATCTATAGCAGATTGGTGAAGTAAGGTTTTTCTTAGGGCTTTTAGCCCTTAGAAAAATCAATCGGGCTTTGCGTGACTAACCATCAGTGGGGGTGAAGGCAAACAAAGATCGCAGGCGTCCTGTTGCAACGTCGGCACTAGCACGTCCTTTACGTTGGAAAACCTCCATTGATGAAAGTTTATCGGGTTGTTTTTTTCCCGCATCCACAGCCCTTTTTCTTCGGTTTTTTTGTCGAATTTTGCTTTTTTGACGGAAGCTGTTGTGGCGGCCTGCTGTGTGTTTGAATCATTTTCCATCCTCCATTATCTGTGACGTAACGTACTCTAAGGTAGCATATGCTTGTAAAAAAAGCTTGTGTAACACAATGGCCTACTCCCGTCCATTCATCCATTGTTGAACAATGGTTTCGGCAATTGCCGCTAAACCGGCTACTGCCAAAATGAGAAGAACGGGAAAAATATAATCCGGAAATAGTAAATATAAAATGCTAAGTATAATCGCCGACCACATGCCGGTACACCAATAACAGCTTAGTAATTCGCCAAAAAAGTGCAAAACCGGCCGGTCTTTTGGAATATAGTAAATTTCTTTCTCTCCGCTTTTTTCATCTACTTCTTCCAATTCATCAAAAAATGGCGCGCGAATAAATTCAGTAATTTTATCATATACCATTAACCTCGTTAAACGAAAACTAGCTAACGTTAAAATAACAAAATGTAAAAATGGAATTTCCAAGCCTTTTCCCTGCCTTCCTATAATTTTCCCCTTTAATGCAGTTTATGATAGCCGCCTTGATTTGATATTTATTTAACATAGCCAAACGCAAATTCTTGTATTTGTACGTAACGATTTTTTTCTGCTACGATAATAGTGCGTGTTCAAAAGTAAACGAATGAGAAGCAAGATGACCGGGGCGGCTACTCCTAATCTGACCTCTGACTTCCGGTTTCTGGCATCTGTTTGGAAACTTTTTGAGCATCCTATAAAAGTAGAAATTAAAAAATGGAGGCATCAACATGAAGCAATCAGTAGAACAATATTTACAGGAAAATCGCGAAAAACATTTAACTGAACTGACGGAGTTATTATCAATTCCCAGCATTAGCGCACTTTCTGAGCATAAAGAGGACATAAAAACAACTGCAGAGTGGCTGGAAACTGCTTTAACAAAGATAGGGATGGAAAATGTCAAAGCTTATCCGACAGATGGCAATCCTGTCGTTTATGGAGAATGGCTGAAAGCTGAGGGAAAGCCGACTGCCTTAATTTATGGGCATTATGATGTCCAGCCAGTTGATCCGTTGCATTTATGGGAAACTCCCCCATTTGAACCGGTAATTCGTGACGGCAAAATATATGCCAGAGGTGCAAGTGATGATAAAGGGCAAGTATTTATGCATCTGAAGGCTGTAGAAGCATTGCTGCAAACGGCGGGAACACTTCCGGTTAACTTCAAATTTTGTTTCGAAGGTGAAGAAGAAATCGGCAGCCCCCACCTGGATGGATTTGTCGAAGCACATAAAGAGCTCCTTGCTGCAGATGTCATTGTTATTTCTGATACTTCGATGATAGAAGAAGGCAAGCCAACTATTTGCTATGGCGTAAGAGGATTGTGCGGGATTCAGATTAATGTAAAAGGAACGAACAGCGATCTTCATTCCGGCTTATACGGCGGGGGCGTACAAAATCCAATTCACGCACTTACAGAAATTATCAGTTCTTTTCATAACCCGGATGGACAAATAATGGTTGACGGCTTTTATGATCGTGTTCTTCCCCTGACAAACGAAGAAAGAGAAAATTTTCGGGCTGTCGGCTACGATGAGGAAAAAACGCGGGCAGAACTTGGTTCCAAAGAACTATATGGCGAAAAAGGCTATAGCTTTTTAGAAAGGACTTCTGTCAGACCAACTTTAGATGTCAACGGTATTTGGGGAGGCTTTCAAGGGGAAGGAATCAAGACCGTCATTCCGGCTGAAGCACATGCAAAAATTACATGCAGGCTCGTTCCCGATCAGGATCCGGATGAAATCGTTGCTCTACTAAAACAACATCTGGAAAAGTATAAACCAAAAGGTGTGGAAATTTCCGTTACTCCATTTGATAAAGCAGCGCCCTATGTTACACCAATTGATCACCCTTACTTGAAAGCTGCCGGAGATGCTTTTTCGGCAATTTACGAAGCTCCGGTTTCCTACATACGTTTGGGGGGATCATTGCCGATCATCACGACCTTCTCACAGGTCTTGCAGGCACCGATTGTTTTGATGGGATTTGCTCTTCCAACAGAAAATTTTCATGCTCCGAATGAACATTTTCATTTGCAAAATTTCGACAAAGGGTTGCTCACTTTATGCCGTTATTGGAATGAATTATCGTGAACTCATTAAGCCGTGCAAAATTGGGCGGATCACCTGATTTTGCACGATAAAGTCAGATGCCGTGTGCTTATAACAATATTGCAAAAGATTTTCCACTTCATAAGAAAGAATTGAACTGCCTATTTTTCAGAAATAAGGCGTTTGTCCGTTACCCAAAAGGCCTCCTGACAATATGTTATTAGTGTACTATCACTAAGAAACAAGGAGGAATATAGATATGGGTTGTGGAAAAAAAGATGACTTTGATCGTGATATAAACTGTGTATGTGAGGTTGTACGTGCGATTAAAGATATTCAAGACAGTGCAGAAGATAATTGTGAGTGTCCGACAAATTGTTTTTCTGAACCGTTAGGTTCACTCGTTTCCCCAATTTCAAATAGAGTGGATACAAGAGTATTCGTATTAAAAACAAAAGACGGCTCACCTTTCCATGCATTCTTCAGGAATCATGATTGTGCGTGTATTTCAATCTTTTTCCGTGTCGAAGACATTTTTGACAAATGTTGTGCCGTTTTACGAGTTCTTGAACCTTTAAAAGTCGTTCATACAAGTCCTCTCAAATTTGAAACAGTTAACTTGGCTGGAGACAAAGGAGTAGATCTTGGGAAAATTTGTAAAGTAGATGATTTTAGAGCTACTAACGATTGTATTACTGTTGATCTCTCCTGCTTCTGCGCAGTTCAATGCTTAAAAGATGTCCATCTTGGAATTTGTGATTAATAATGATCCGATTTTAATGATGAAATTAAAGGCAGGACTTAGTTATAGCGGTTTATTGCAAACCGTTACTGCTAAGCGCCGCCTTTCCCCTTTAACATGACGAATTATCCGAAAAAACTGGACATTACGAAAAAGCCGGATTATTTAATGATCCGGCCTTCTCTATAATTTGCACATTTATATCTCCCCAATAATTAGAAAAAATTCATCTGCCCATGCCGATCATTTTTACATCTTTAATCTTTTCAATCTCCAGTTTTTCCTTTCCTCCGTCCAGGCGTTTTACCTCCACTGTACCGTTCTCTTCCTTTTCAATATAACCTCTAAGCGAAGTTTCTGCTGTTACAATTAAGCAAGGCACCGGCGGTAATTGATCAGGGAAATGCAAAAGATAAAGAATACGTTCTAATATATCCATCTCTTTGAAACTTTTTAAGCGTTTTAAGCCGAATGATCTTTTTGCATTTTTCGGAGCAGGAGCTTCTGCTGTTTCATGATGCGTATTATGATAATCTTCTATCATCTGCTGAACTTCTTCATGCTTTTTGTTGATAAGTGAGTTTTTCTTTTTTGCATCGGATACTCGGTCTTTCTCTGCTTTTGCAGTGGAAAATGATTCTTGCATCTTTGCCCGCACTTCACTCTTTTGCGTTTGATGTATATAAAGTAAAGGATCCACCTTTTTTTTCATACCATTTCCTCCTCGAAATATTCTTCTTACAACATATGCATCCGCTCCTGTTTCGTTTCAAATTTCACTATAAAATCATATATCGGTCATTAGAAAAGCCCTGTTTCTGCCATTTTAGAAGGGACTGTTGGGAGATGAGAAACTCTTTGTTGTATTGGAGTCTACTGCTTTTTTATGCAAAAAAAAAGAGCGATTTCTCACTCTTTTTTCTAGCCTAATACGTGATAACCGGAATCAACATGGATATTTTCACCTGTAATTCCCCTTGATAACGGACTAAAGAGGAACACTGCTGCATCTCCGACTTCCTCCGGTGTTGTCGTGCGCCTTAATGGTGCCCGTTCTTCAATTTCTTTTAAGATACTGTTAAAATCACTGATTCCTTTTGCAGATAATGTTCGGATCGGGCCGGCAGAAATAGAATTAATGCGGATTCCCTCTTTTCCAAGATCTGCTGCCAAATATTTTACACTTGCTTCCAAAGCTGCTTTTGCAACACCCATTACATTGTAATTTGGAACGACCCGCTCTCCTCCCAAATATGTTAACGTAACAATGCTGCTCCCGCTATTTAAAATGCTGCGTGCTTCTTTTACAATTGCAGTTAAAGAATAGGAGCTGATGTTTTGTGCTAATAGATATCCGTCCCTGGTTGTATTTAAATATTCACCACTCAACTCCTCTTTATTAGCAAAAGCAATGCAATGAGCGATGCCATCAATTGCACCTGCCTGTGCCTTTATTTGCGCAAAACATGCAGCGACATCGTCATCTTTTGTAACATCACACGAAAGAACAAGATAATTTTCATTTAATGAAGCGGCAAGTTCACGAACATTTTTTTCTAATCTTTCCCCTGCATAAGTAAAAATTAATGTAGCTCCTGCTTCATGAAGAGATCGGGCAATCCCCCATGCGATGCTGCGCTTATTGGCAACCCCCATTACAACAAAGGTTTTTCCCTGCAAAGTAATTGTCATTATTTACTCCCCTTTTATTCGTCCGACCTGCACAATTCAGGTCTTATTACAAGATATTAGTACCTAGTAATAATTATAATATACTTTAATAAAAATGAAAAGTCTTTCTTTCGATTATGCTAAAAGTATCTTTCCTTTTTGAAAAGAACAGAATAAGGAACATCATTGATCGTGTACAGTGCCTGGAATGCAGCGATATATAGGGGAAAATCATCGCCTTAAGTGTAAAAATCAAATGGATAACATTCTGAAAATTTTTAGCCTTGAGTGTAAAGAAAGGAGGATAAAAATGAGACTTGACATTATAGGAGATATTCACGGCTGCTTTCAAGAATTCAAAAGTTTAACCTTATTATTAGGGTATCAATGGGAAAATGACTGTCCCGTTCATCCAGAAGACAGACAATTGGCTTTTCTCGGTGATCTTACCGATCGGGGACCGGAATCTGTCCGCACCATCGAAACAGTGTGGCGTCTCGTTTGTGAACGGAAGCAAGCATTTTATGTCCCGGGAAATCACTGCAATAAATTATACCGTTATTTATGCGGAAATCAGGTGCAAATATCGCATGGACTTGAAACTACAGTTGCAGAAATAGCAGCTTTAAGCGAAAGAAAACAAATGAACATATCGAAAATGTTTAGGCAACTTTATCAGCTGGCACCGCTTTATAAGCAATTTGACAACGGGAAACTTGTGCTTGCCCATGCCGGTATTTCAGAAGCGTTAATCGGTAAAAATAACCGGCAAGTAAAAACATTTGTACTGTATGGAGATATAACCGGGAAGAAAAATCCTGATGGATCACCCGAACGCCGTGATTGGGCAAAAAACTACTATGGAGATGCACTCATTATTTACGGACACACTCCTGTAAAAGCAGTCCGCAAAATCCGTAATACGTACAATATTGATACCGGCGCTGTTTTTGGCGGTTCCTTAACTGCATTCCGTTACCCGGAAAGAACAACCGTCTCTGTACCTTCCAGTATGCCATATGCAGCAGAAAAATTCAGATCATTTACAGAATGATCATATGCTTTTCGCGAAAAAAATTAATTGTCCAATAAATGCCGCATATCCGCAGGCAGCGGTTCTTCAAATGTAAAAAATTTATTTTTAAATGGATGGTAGAATGACAGGCTTTTACAATGGAGGGCCTGTCGTTCCATTAATAAAGATTTACCGCCATATAAATCGTCTCCGACTAACGGATGACCGATATAAGCAAAATGAACGCGAATTTGATGTGTTCTTCCTGTTTCTAACTGCACTTCTAAATAACTAAATTGCTCATAAATATGTAGCACCCGGAAATAGGTGCAGGCGTACTGCCCGTCTGAAGTAACCTCCCTTTCGATGATGCTGTCTTTTTTTCGCCCGATCGGTTCTTCAATTTTCCCGGTTTTCTCACTTATGGCACCTTCGGCAAAAGCTGCATACGTCCGCTTAACCAAATGATTTTTTTGCTCCTTGCTGAATAGATGATGAACATGCTGATATTTTGCTATTAAAACAAGCCCGGATGTATTACGGTCAAGCCTTGTCACGATATGAACCGTTGATGGCAAATTTATTTTCCGGTAGTAGCCGGCTATTGCATTTGCCAGACTTCCTACCGGGTGTTCTCTGGATGGAATTGTATTCATATTCGCAGGTTTACTGACAACCAACAAGTATTCATCTTCATAACGAATCGCAAGCGGAATATCTTCTTCAATCAGAAATCCGCGTTCTTCTCTTGGAAAGACGATCTTTAAATTATCACCTGTATGTAATGGATAACGCACATTTTGTTCCGTTCCATTTACAGAAATTTGTCCGCCATGATATTTTATCGATGTCAACGTACGGGCGGAAATATTTTTTTCTTTTAAAAAATCCCGTATTATTTTTCCTTCATCTGTTTGTTCGATAATCCATGTAAGTGTGAAATACATAAAATTTTCCTCAACTTTATTTAATCTAAATCAGAAATAAAGGAATCGTGCACCCGTTTCCAAAATGGAAACGGCCGAAAACGGGCAAAGCGGATTTTTTCATCAGCAACCCGGAATTGTATCGATTTTACATCCTTGTGCAGTAATGTTAAATGATCAATTGTCATTTGAAAATCCGGTTCATTTACAGGCTTTAATATACAAGTATGGTGTGCAGGAAGTACAAGCGGTGAGCCAATGGTCCGAAAAACTTTATTATTGATTGATGCCATTTCCGCTATTTGCACCGCTAATAAAGAAGGATGCAAGATTGCCCCGCCTAATGCTTTGCTATATGCTGTACTCCCCGACGGAGTCGAGACACACAGACCGTCGCCGCGAAACCGTTCAAAATGCTGACCCTTTATTTCAACATCCATAACTAAAGTTCCTTCGATGCTTTTGACGGTTGATTCATTTAAAGCTAAATAACGTGTCTCCCTGCCGCCGTGCCGATAACGTACAATTACTTCGAGAAGCGGGTATTCAACCAGCTGGTACGGCGTTTTAGCAATCGCAATTACCAGTTTTTCTATTTCATCGGGAACCCAATCTGCATAGAATCCCAAGTGTCCGGTATGTACACCGACGAAGGTTGTTTGATCCAGTCTCGTGCTATAGCGGTGAAACGCATAGAGCAACGTACCGTCACCGCCGACAGAAATAACGATATCGGGCTGATCCTCGTCATAAGTGAGAGAGAATTCAAGCAAATAAGATTTTATCTTATGTGAAAGTGTATTTGATTTCGTATCCCCTTTTGATGTAACCGCAAATTTCATTTAAATCCAGCACTCCTTTTTTCACCGGTCCCTATCCTGATTATGTTGTTTCACCTTCGTAAAATATGCTTGCGCTTCTTGGATTTCATCACGAATAGATGACATTTCTTCATCTAAGCGAAAAGCTGCTTCCGCCGCTCTTTGCAGTCGCATTTTTATTTCATCCGGAAATTGTCCTTTGTATTTATAATTCAATGAATGTTCGACAGTCGCCCAGAAGTTCATTGCCAAGGTACGGATTTGAATTTCTACTAAAATATTTTTTTCCCCTTGAATTGTTTGTACCGGATAGTGAATCACAACATGATATGAGCGGTAACCACTCGCTTTTTTATGAGAGATATAATTTCTTTCTTCCACAATTTCAAAGTCTTTTCGCTTTCGTAATAATTCAACAACAAGCTGAATATCATCAACAAATTGACACATCATACGTAAACCTGCTATATCTTGCATTTCAGTGTCTAATTTATGAAGCGGAATCCCTTTTTGCTTTGCTTTATCTAAGATGCTTGCAATCGGCTTTACTCTGCCGGTAACAAACTCAATTGGTGAATGTGAAGAAGACATTTCAAACTGGCTTCTCATTCCTCTTAATTTTATCTTAAGCTCATCAACCGCCTGCTTATAAGGCGCTAAAAATTGATCCCATTCCATCATAATCATATACACCACCAATCTCACTTCTACTTTATGATGGCATTATTTAAAAAGAACTTTCTACTTTTGCGACCATTTCTTCTCCATAATTACCATTTCCCTTAATATTATCCACCAGGTAAACCAATTCTTCAGCAAAATCATCAAGAACAATTTCCCAATTTCCATTTGTTAAATACACAGGCAATTGCCGCTGCAACAGTATCTCTAATTTTCCCCAAACATCTTCTGTCACTAATATATATACATATTCATTATTTTTTTCCACAATATAAACGAAAGCTATTGCTTCGGAATCAACAAGCATTTTCCCTGTTGCTGCAACATTTGTCAGAGAAATATTCTCATCCACCTGCAAAAAAATCTTTTCATTATCTAATTCGCTATGTATTACAGTTATCTTTTCCGCCATTTCATCAACCTCCAAACTCCTCTCCTATTTTACCATACCAACCCCCATTATCATAAAAATTGCCTCAAAAAAAAAATAATGAGAAGATAGAACGG
>JAGKQJ010000075.1 GCA_017898095.1 Bacillaceae bacterium Marseille-Q3522
GGCGGCGATCAGGAAATCGGCTCCTTAATTGCAAAAAACGAAATGGATATGGTTTTCTTTTTTAGAGATCCTTTAACCGCACAGCCGCATGAACCCGATGTTTCAGCTCTGCTCCGCCTTAGTGACGTATACAAAATTCCGTTAGCGACAAATCTTGGTACAGCCGAGTTATTAATAAAGGGACTGGAAAGAGGCGATTTGGCATGGCGTTCGCTTGTCCATGGCAAAGAAATCAAATCAGATTCATTTTCCAATGACCAGTGAGTGAACTCGTTTCAGTATATTGATACTTCGGGGAATCAGATGCATCTGAAGAATGACAACAAAACAATAGGGGAATGAATATGAAAGAAAAGTTAAAAATCGGTATTACCTGCTATCCAACTGTTGGCGGTTCCGGAGTTATCGCGACAGAGCTTGGAAAATTACTTGCAGAAAAAGGCTATGAGATCCATTTTATTACATCCAGTCTGCCTTTCCGTTTAAATAAAGTGTATCATAATATTTATTATCATCAGGTTGAAGTGAACCAATACGCTGTTTTTCAGTATCCGCCTTATGATATTGCCCTTGCCAGTAAAATGGCGGAAGTGATAAAACGGGAAAAGCTCGATATATTACATGTTCACTATGCGATTCCGCACGCTGTTTGTGCGATTTTAGCAAAGCTTATGAGCGGAACAGATGTAAAAATTATCACAACTCTGCATGGAACAGATATTACAGTGCTTGGCTACGATCCGTCTTTAACAGAGGCGATCCGCTTTGGAATTGAGAAGTCAGATGCGGTAACAGCTGTGTCCCAAGCACTTGTAAAACAAACCTCCGACTTAATAAAACCGGATAAGGAAATTGACGTTGTCTATAATTTTATTGACGACCGCCTTTATAAAAAAGTCGACTCATCACACTTACGAGAGGAATTTGGCATAAGCAAAGACGAGAAAATTATCATTCATGTTTCCAATTTCAGGGCCGTAAAACGTGTCCATGATGTAGTCCTCAGCTTTGCAAAGATTGCCGCGCAGCTTCCTTCACGTCTGCTTCTTGTCGGAGATGGTCCGGAGATGACCCGTATTTGCAAGCTTGTTGATGATTTAGGTATCTCCGAACAAGTCCTATTCCTTGGCAGGCAGGATAAGCTTGAAGAACTATATTCCTTCAGTGATGTAATGCTGCTGCTCTCTGAAAAAGAGAGCTTTGGTCTTGTTGCCTTGGAAGCAATGGCCTGCGGAGTTCCTTGTATTGGCACAAATATCGGCGGAATTCCTGAAGTCATTGCAGACGGGGAGACCGGTTATATATGTGGACTTGGCGCAATAGATGAGATTGCTGAAAAAGCAGTCACTTTGTTAACCGACAAAGAAATCCATCAGCAATTTTCACAACGGTCGATTGAACGTGTAAAAAAAGCATTTCACGCGGAAAAAATTGTTTCACAGTATGAAAGACTTTATGAATTGTTAATCAAAAAGGATGAAAAAGCATGCTGCTAGTCTTCCTACGGGCAGTACCAATACTTGAAAAATTAGAAAACGCAGGCTTTGCTGCCTATTTTGTCGGCGGAGCGGTCCGTGATTATTTGTTGCACAAGCCGATTGACGATGTTGACATCGCCACATCTGCGACACCAATGGAAGTTAAGGGGATTTTTTCTAAAACAATTGATGTCGGCATTGCTCATGGTACGGTGGTCGTTCTTTTTCAAGGATTTTCCTATGAAGTTACCACTTTTCGCACAGAAGCAGATTATGAAGATTTTCGCAGGCCGCAAGAAGTACACTTTGTCCGTTCTTTAGAAGAGGACTTGCAAAGACGTGACTTTACAATTAATGCATTGGCAATGAATAAAGAAGGAAAAATTATAGATTTATGTCACGGGACAGAAGCACTGCAGGCAAAACGTTTAGAAACAGTAGGAAAGGCTGAAGAACGTTTTTCAGAAGATGCATTAAGAATGTTGCGGGCTGTCCGCTTTGTCAGCCAGCTCGCATTTTCACTGGAAAAAGAGACGAATCAGGCACTAATAAACTGCAGTCATTTGCTTCAGCATATTGCCGTCGAACGGAAAAGCGCCGAATTTGAAAAAATTTTAAACGGGACGAATCGCAGGAAGGCAATAAAGCTTTTGACCGATACCGGATTATACTGCTATTTACCTTCTTTGGAAAAATATAAAGATTGCCTGCTGCGGACAGCCCTACTGCCGTGCGAAGCTTTAACTGTTAACGAAATGTGGGCGCTGCTATTGCAATTAATGGAGCTGAAGCATGTTGAAAAAGCTAACGTTTTAAAGAACTGGAAGCTTTCCCGGAAAACAATCAACGAGATTTTAACGATCAGTAAATGGGTTACTTATCGGATGAGAAATTCTTCCTGGGAACGAACGGCGTTGTATCAGGCAAAACGGAGTGGTGCGCTCAGTGCAGAAAAAATCATTCACACTATGCAGCGTAATCGTATCGATAAAGCAAAAATCGCAGAAATCGCTCATCAATATGAACAACTTCCAATAAAGTCCCGGGCAGAATTAGCTATTACCGGAACCGATCTGTTAAAGTGGGAAGGAATGAAGGCAGGTCCGTGGATTAAGGAGCAATTATCCGCCGTTGAAAAGGCAATTATCGAAGGAGTTATTGAAAACAAGAGAGATAAAATAAAGGAGTGGCTGGAGTGCAATCAGAGGTAAGAAAGAAACTGCTCGATGCTTTATCAGTGCATAAAGATACTTTCCTATCCGGACAATATCTCGCTGAGCAAATTGGCTGTTCCCGTGCGGCGATCTGGAAGCATATTGAAGAATTACGTAAGGAAGGATTTGAATTGGAAGCTGTACGGCGCAAAGGCTACCGCATTATCAAAACTCCCCGGGCTTTAACAGCAGACGAAATTCGTCTTCATTTACATACCAATTTTATCGGCCAGCATCTGCATGATAAAGACTCTGTCACTTCCACCCAGCATATTGCCAAGCAATTAGCATGGAACGGAGCCGAAGACGGAACTGTTGTGATTGCGGAAGAACAAACGGCTGGCAGAGGGAGACTTGCGCGCAGCTGGTACTCCCCGAAATATACCGGGATATGGATGAGTATCATTTTAAGACCAAATATACCGCTTATTGATGCACCGCAGCTGACGTTACTTACGGCAGTAGCGGTTGCCCAGGCAATTGGGGAAGTTACAAATTTAAGCCCGGAAATAAAGTGGCCGAACGATCTCTTAATAAATGGGAAGAAAGTGACCGGAATATTAACCGAGTTGCAGGCAGAAGCAGATTGCGTTGATGCTATAATCGTTGGCATCGGGATAAATGTAAATCAAAAGCCGGAGGATTTTTCGGAAGATCTTCGTAAAACAGCAACGTCATTGGCAATAGAGGAGGGAAGGCAATTATCCAGAGCAGAGCTGGTTCGCCAAATATTCCAATATATGGAAAATCTCTATCTGCTTTATTTGCAAAAAGGCTTTTATCCAATTAAGTTGCTATGGGAAAGTTATGCGGGAAGCATCGGCAAAAAGATTGTTGCCAGAACCGTTAATGGCTCTATCGCCGGACAAGCAATCGGCATTAACGAAAAAGGTGTCTTGATGCTTCAAGATGAAAACGATCAAATTCATTTTATTTATTCAGCTGATGTGAACCTCCAATGACTAAAGTCACGGGTTCCTCTAGTGCTAACGGACTTAAAACCCTAGACTGTACAGATACTTTCGTATCTACACCGTAGGTATCGCAGTTAAAAAAGTTCCATACTTGGTCATGTTCAAATTTTGTATCATTTGTTATAATCAAATTGTGGGCGGTATCATTGATTGTGAACTGCACCAGGCTGAATGAATTGATACAATGATGTTCTGCCTAGATCCAAAAAAGGACCGGGACAGAGGGAACGTGATAATAAAAAATAATCTATATCCTTCTGCTGCGACATATTTTCCATTCTATTTAATATGGAAGTGTATGAGTTATGGAAGGTTTTTTTATGTTCATTTTTGTTTATCCGCCCTCCTGCCTTACGTAACAAAACAAAGGAGGAATCAGCGTTTGAAGCAAACTGGTGATTTTTTTAAAGCAAACGAAAAAAACGAAAAATTGACGATGATTACACCTTTGATTATCCTTCAGCAAAACTTGCTGAAAAAAGCTGGGCCGATCTTATTTTAGTCGGAGACTCTCTTGGAATGGTTGTATTAGGCTATTTTGTAAAACAATATGGTGATGTCACTCAAGTAATCGAACAAGCACTACGTCCTATGTGACCGAAGTGAAAGCTGGTCTCTTTCCGGACGATCAGCACAGTTTTACCAGGAGAGTAGAAAAGCGTTTTGCACTTTATGGAGGAATATGGAGGAAAATCATGAAAATAATTACAAATCGAATGGAAATGCAAGAAACAATCAAAAACGAAAAAAAAGCAAACCAAAGTATCGGGTTTGTCCCGACAATGGGGTTTCTTCACGAAGGCCATCAAGCTTTAATGCGCCAGGCGCGAACGGAAAATGATATCGTTGTCTTAAGTATTTTTGTAAATCCGCTGCAGTTCGGACCGTCAGAAGATTTTTCCCGTTATCCGCGTGATTTTGATCATGATAAGGAGGTTGCCGAAGCCGCAGGGGTTGATTTCGTTTTTTACCCGACAGTTGCGGAAATCTATCCTCATGAGCCTTCTGTTACCGTAAAAGTTGAGAAAAGGACAAATGTATTATGCGGGAAATCACGTCCGCGACATTTCAACGGGGTAGCCACTGTGTTAACAAAGTTATTCCATATTGTCCAGCCTGACCGGGCTTACTTTGGCAAAAAAGATGCTCAACAAGTAGCAGTAGTAATGGGTCTGATCGAAGATTTTCATTTTCCGGTTGAGTTAAGAACAGTAGACATTGTCCGGGAAGCGGACGGTCTGGCTAAAAGTTCACGCAATGTCTATTTAACGGAAGAAGAAAGGAAACAGGCACCGGCATTGTATCAAAGCTTATTAGCCGCTAAAGCCCTATTTGAAAAAGGAGAAAAAAGCAAAGCAGTTCTCCTTTCTGCAATTGAAAATGAACTTAAAGAAAAAACGAATGGCGAAATTGATTATATCGATATCCTTACATTCCCTGGATTAGAGGATATATCGATATTGCAAGGAACTTGCATTATCGCCCTGGCGGTAAAATTCTCAAAAGCCCGCCTAATTGACAATATTATTATTCAGAGGTGAGGGAGAATTTTTCCCACCTCTCACCTCTCACTTCTAAAAAGGAGGAACCACTATGTTTCGTACGATGATGAACGGAAAAATCCATCGTGCCAAAGTGACAGAAGCAAATTTAAATTATGTCGGCAGTATTACGATTGATGAAGATTTAATAGATGCAGTAAATATGTCCGTGAATGAAAAAGTGCATATAGTCAATAACAATAACGGTGCACGTTTGGAAACCTATATTATTCCCGGCAAAAGAGGCAGCGGAACGATTTGTTTAAATGGAGCTGCGGCACGCCTTGTCCAGCCTGGTGACGTTGTAATCATTATATCTTATGCCTTGATTCCAGAGGAAAAAGTCAAAGAGCATGTGCCAAAGATTGCTATTTTGGATGAAGACAATCATATTGCTCAATTGATAAATGGAGAGCTTGAACAGACAATATTGTAAAGTCTGATGCAAAAAAGTCTTTATCCGTGAACCTCCTTTCAAAAGATGATGAAGTGTAAAGTTATTTTTGCTTTTTTCGTATTGTTGCTAAAAATTACCTATAACGGCAGTTTTCTGTTCGTACAGAAAAATCGGATAAAGTGAAACTTCCATCAGTGGGGGTTTTTCGACGTACAGGACGTACTAGTGCCGACGTTGCAACAGGACGTTGCGCCTTTAGTCGGCTTTCATCCCCCACTGATGGTTAGTCGCGCAAAGCCCGATTGAATTTTCTAAGGGCTAAAGCCCAAAGAAATTTCTTATCTCACCAATCGGGCTTTTAGGGGCAGTTTATCCCCCACCTAAAATGACTGGTATCACCTCCATTTTTGAGGTGGGGGTATTACTGCCCCTTAATCTGCGATAAAGAAAGGAAAAGTGCTGCTCTTTGCGGCACTTTTCCTTTTTTCTTTTTTATGATACGGTAACGGTAGTGGAATGCATGAGGTGTAAAACATGAGAAAAAAATTTGTTATCGTGGATTTGGAAACGACCGGAAATATACCTGCAAACGGAGACCGAATCATCCAATTTGCAGCAGTTATCGTAGAAAACGGAAAAATCATTGATAAATTCTCATCCTTCGTGAATCCGGAGCAGCCTATTCCAGCATTTATCGAAGAGTTGACGGGCGTAAATGATGAGATGGTAATAAACGCACCGTTGTTTTCCGAAATCGCTGCAAAAATCGCTTCTATATTAGAAGATGCATTTTTTGTTGCTCATAATGTAATGTTTGATTTAAGCTTTTTGCAAGAAGAGCTGGAACGTGTCGGGGAAAAAAGATTTGATGGTCCTATTATTGATACAGTTGAGTTATCACGTATCCTATTTCCGACAGAAGATAGCTATAAATTATCTGATTTATCATTGAAAGCCGGTTTTAAGCACGAACGTCCACATCAGGCAGACAGCGACGCCTTCGTAACAGCGGAGCTGTTATTGACATTGATGGAACGATTGCGTTCGTTGCCGCTTTCGACTTTACGCCAGCTTTATCCATTTGCAGATTATTTAAAAAGTGATTTCGATCTTTTGTTAATTGAATTACTTCAGGAAAAACAGTATAGGACGGAGCAGATAAAGAGTACAATAGAATTTTTTCATGGAATTGCTCTGTGTACATATGACAATGAAGATGCTATTTTACAGAATACCATCCTTGAATATCCAAAAGATGACATAGGAAAAGAGCAATTATTAAAAGAGAATTTCCCGAAATACGAAAAAAGAACAGGGCAATTTCAAATGATGGACAGAGTTTATTCTGCTTTCAGGCAAGCTCGTCACGCACTTATTGAAGCGGGAACAGGGATAGGAAAGTCGCTTGCATATTTATTGCCTGCAGTATTTTTAGCAAAGAAGAATGGTGTCCCGGTAATGGTAAGTACCTATACAACACAGTTGCAGGAACAACTGTTGCAAAAAGATATTCCCTTATTAAAAAAATGCCTGCCTTTTTCATTTAAAGCTGCTTTATTAAAAGGGAAAAGCCATTATTTGCATTTAGGAAAATTTATCGATTCTCTAACCGATTATGAAGATAATTTTGATACAGCACTGGCAAAAATGCAAATATTAGTCTGGTTAACAGAAACAAAAAGCGGTGATGTGGATGAACTTCATTTATCAAGCGGGGGAAAACTGTATTGGTCGAAGATAAATTGCGCTGAAGGTGATTATTTACAAAAAAAGATTGCGCCTGAAAAGGATTTTTATTTGCGTGCGCAAAACGCTGCCGCCGCTGCAGATATTATCATTACGAACCATTCATTATTGATTGCGGATATTGCAGCAGATTTTACATTGCTGCCGGACTATCAACATGTTATTGTTGATGAAGGTCATCATTTTCACGATATTGCCGGCAGACATCTCGGACATTCTCTTCATTATTTACAAGTCCGGAAGAATTTAGCCTTTTGGGGTATGTATGAGCAAAAGCAGCTTTTTTATAAAATCGAAAAAGTATTAGCCGAAAAAAACATTCCTGGAATCATGGAGTCAGAAAAGCTTAATCTGATGATTCACCATTTATTTTCGGAAATGGATGAGCTGTTTAAAACAATCGCAATTTATACGGCAAGGTACGGAGGCAGATATGCAAAAAAACGAATATCCTCTCTTTTTAAGCAGGATAACTCGAAAGAATCAACTGCTGTAATGGCGACTGTGGAACGGTTTTCTTTTCTGCTTGGTGATTTTATTACGGAAATGAAAAAAAGATTACAATTATTAACTAATACAGAAGCAAATTTAAAGGAAAGATGTGAAAAAGGGATTGCCTCTCTTGAAACAATAAAAGCAGATCTTCGCGCTCTGTTTCATTCACGCTCGCCGCATATTACCTGGATGGAAGCAGATAAGCGAATCTGGCAGAATGGTACAAAGGTTTTTGCAGAACCAGTCTCTGCCGCTCCTTTATTAAAGGAGAAATTTTTCAAAAAAAAGCAAAGTGTTGTCATCACATCAGCTACTTTAGCAGTTAATGGTTCTTTCTCGTATATGTCAAAGCAGTTAGGCGTTGAAGAAAACCGTACAGAATCGATGATAATCGCTTCTCCTTACCAGTATGATCAACAATGCAAAGTAGTTGTTGTAAAGGATTTGCCTGCAATTAACGAAGTTGCACAGGATGAATATATTTCTGCGATTACAGAATATATCATTTCTATTGCCGAAGCGGCAAAGGGAAGGATGCTTGTTTTATTTACCGCATATGAGATGCTGCAGACTACTTATGAATTATTAAAGGAAAGCGGGTTATTAGAGGATTTTTCCTTGATGGCACAGGGGATTACCGCCGGAAGCAGGAACCGGTTAACTAGAAATTTTCAGCGCTATGAAAAAGCAATTTTGTTAGCGACGAACAGTTTTTGGGAAGGAATCGATATTCCGGGAGAGGATTTATCGTTTCTAGTTATTGTCCGCTTACCGTTTTCTTCTCCTAATGAACCGGTAACAGCTGCAAAAATTGCCAAGATAAAAGAGCAGTGCGGCAATCCCTTTACGGAAATTTCCTTGCCGGAAGCGGTGTTGCGCTTTAAACAGGGGTTTGGCAGGCTGATCCGCAGTCATACAGACAGAGGTGTCATTATTATTTTTGACCGGCGGATTGTCACAGCTTCTTATGGAACTGTTTTTTTACAATCGATACCTGATGTGCCTGTCCAGGAATGGACGGAAGAAGAATTAACTGCTTTCATTAAAGACACATTCTGAACCGTTAACTTTTTGACTCGTTTCAAGCTAAAAACAGCAGTATCAGGTTTGGCTCTACAGACAAAATATTCTGGATAAAAATAGGAACCTTCAGCGGTAAGAATATTGTCACCGCTGAAGGAAATTTGCTGATTTGACAGGTTTGGACAGGAATTATTGTTCTTTTTACTAATTGCTCCAACTTTATTTGCTATTGGTACTTGACAAAAAATATTTACTAAAGCCTCCATCTTATTTGGAAAAGTTGTTAACGTAAGTGAAAGGAAGCTGTTATAATGTTTGATAAGTAAATCACTGTTGTAAGTATATTATATCCGGCGATACGAACAATATGAGTTACAAATTTTAACGATTTGGAGGAGCACTGTATGAAAGATAAGATCGAGGTGTTATCGACAGTTAAGCTTCAAAACAGTCCGGAGCTGTATAAAATTGTCGATTCATTAAATCGGACGTTAAAAGAAAGAGATTTAATGTTCGGTTTGGCACTTGATCAGGATGATCAGGAAAAGGCTGTTTTTACGATATACCGTACATGAATAAAAAAATCATAAAAGTGTGATACTTATGCGAAAAAAAATAATCATTATTGCTTTTATAACACTTGCCGTTTTTACCGGTATTGCTGTAAACCTATATTTACGAGCTGTAGCACCAGTCCATGCCGCAGAGCAAAAGGCGAGAGAAATAGCAGCACAACAAACTTCATTACAAAAAATTGAACGTTTCACATTATATAATGGAAGCGAAACGTATTATGTATTAGAAGGTAAGGATGAATCAGGTGACGATATTATCGCATGGATACCGGAAAATGAAGGGGATATCACGGAAAAAAATGCTTCAGATGGCATTACGGAGCAAGAAGCAGTCGATGAACTTTTACAAGAAGCAGATCCGGAAGAAATTGTCGATATCCGTCTTGGGATGGAAAATAATACTCCTTTATGGGAAATATACTATCGTACCGGCGATAATTTAATGAATTATTACTATGTCAACTTTGAAACTGGAGAAAAGGTTAAAGATATCAGAAATTTATAGTGTACTCGTTTCAGCAAGCTAAACTTTAGGAAATCAGATGGGGACTCTACCCCACCTGATTAAAATATCCCACCTAAGCTGCGCTTAGAGGTGGAGGTCTTAGCTTTTCAAGCATGGAAAGATAAATAATTGTGGGTTCAATTACTTTTTGAACATCATCAATAAGGGTTTGGGAAAAGGAGAGTAAAAACGAATGAACATAAAATTAGCAAATCGGGTACAGCAATTGACACCGTCATCAACACTGGCGATTACAAATAAAGCGAAAGAATTAAAAGCGCAAGGCCACAACGTCATCGGTCTGGGGGCCGGCGAACCCGATTTTAATACACCAGAGCATATTATCGCAGCAGCTCATAAATCAATGCGGGACGGTCATACAAAATATACTCCGTCTGCCGGTCTGCCGTTGTTAAAGCAGGCGATTATTGATAAATGCAAACAAGATCTCGGTATCACGTATGCTCCACAGGAAATTATCGTCACGAGCGGGGCAAAGCATGCTCTTTTTACCTTATTTCAAGTGCTGTTAAATCACGGGGATGAAGTGATTATCCCAAGTCCATACTGGGTCAGCTATCCGGAACAGGTAAAGCTTGCCGGAGGAGAACCGGTTATAGTTGAAGGCAGGGAGGAACACCGTTTTAAAATAACGGCCGCACAATTAAAAGCAGCCATTACTCCGAGGACGAGGGCAATCGTCATAAATTCACCAAGCAATCCCACCGGTGTCATCTATCAGGAAGAAGAGCTTCGTGAAATCGGGAACGTTTGTTTAGAAAATGGTGTGCTGATTATTTCGGATGAGATATATGAAAAACTAATCTATGACGGTGCTAAGCATACATCGATTGCGACTTTATCTGATGCATTAAAGGAACAAACGATCATTATTAATGGCGTTTCTAAATCGTATTCAATGACCGGCTGGCGAATTGGTTTTGCTGCCGGCAATAAAGAAGTGATCAAGGCGATGACAAATTTAGCAAGCCATAGTACCTCTAATCCGACATCCCTTGCACAATATGGAGCGATTGCTGCCTACAATAGTTCTCAGGAAATGGTTGAAACAATGCGGCAGGCGTTTGAAGAACGCCTTCATCGTATTTATGAACAATTAATTCAAATACCTGGAGTTACCTGTATTAAACCGGAAGGAGCGTTTTATTTTTTCCCGAATGTAAAAGAAACAGCTCTTTTATCCGGCTACGAAGATGTCGATTCTTTTTCCGAAGGACTGCTTGGTGAAGCACTCGTCGCTGTTGTGCCAGGTTCCGGCTTTGGTGCACCAGACAATATTCGCATATCCTATGCAACATCTTTAGAAAACCTCGAAGAGGCAGTTGCCAGAATCAGCGCATTTGTGCATAGTAAATTAAAATAAAGCCAAGCAACCATAAAGTCGAAAATTGCTCGTCTTAAGCTTGTCGCCGACGGGCAAGCGCCCTCCGCTTTTCTGATTGTCCAGCTCCGGGCGCTAAACCGTACGGCTGTTTCGCCATTTGGATCGAAGGCAAACTGCGCCTTCGGTCCAAATGCCTCCAACATCCTATCGGTTTAAGCAAGCGCCCTCCGCTTTTCTGATTGTCCAGCTCCGGCGGGTAGCCGCTCGAGGTCTTAAGCCAGACATATATAAAGTCAAAAAGCGGACTTTATATATGTCCGTCTTAAGCTTGTCGCGGCTGATCAACCCGCCTCCGCTTTTCATCTTGCCTGTCTTTGTGTTGAAGGGTATAATAAAGGAGGCGGATAGATAGCCAATTTTTTTGTATACATAAGCATTTAAGATGGTCATAAAACATCTTTTAAAGTATTGTGCAAAAAGCCGGGACTCCTTTTTCTTATGGGTCACTTTTTGTACATGTTATTAGCTATTGTTTTTAGGGGGCAAAACCAGTGGGAAAAATAACGATATCAGAAATCAACAAATACGTTGATCAGGACGTTACGATTGGTGCTTGGATTGCCAATAAACGTTCAAGCGGGAAAATAGCCTTTTTACAGCTCCGCGATGGAACAGGATTTATTCAGGGAGTTGTTGTAAAAAGCGAAGTAACAGATGATGTTTTTCAATTGTCCAAAGCACTGACGCAGGAATCTTCAGTCTATGTAACAGGTAAAGTCCAAAAAGATACCCGCTCTCCTTTAGGTTACGAAATCCTTGTTTCGGATATAAAACTAATTCATCAGGCACATGATTATCCTATTACACCTAAAGAGCATGGGACTGAATTTTTAATGGATCACCGCCATTTATGGCTGCGCTCCAGGAAACAACATGCGATTATGAAAATCCGTAATGAAATTATCAGATCGACGTATGAATTTTTTAATCAGCATGGTTTTGTAAAGGTCGATCCGCCAATATTAACCGGCAGTGCTCCGGAAGGAACAACCGAATTATTTGCAACAAAGTATTTTGATGAAGATGCATATCTTTCCCAAAGCGGCCAGCTTTACATGGAGGCAGCGGCAATGGCGCTTGGGAAGGTGTTCTCGTTTGGTCCGACCTTCCGTGCGGAAAAATCCAAGACCCGCCGCCATCTTATCGAATTTTGGATGATTGAACCGGAAATGGCTTTTTACGAATTTGAAGATAATTTAAAAGTACAGGAAGACTATGTCTCCTATATTGTACAAGCAGTGCTGAAAAATTGTCAGCTTGAATTGATAACACTGGAACGCGATACAAGTAAATTGGCGCTTGTCAAACCGCCTTTTCCGCGGATCACGTACGATGATGCGCTTGACTTTCTGCACAAAAAAGGTTTTTCCGATATCCACTGGGGGGATGATTTTGGTTCTCCTCATGAAACAGCGATTGCAGAAAGCTATGATAAACCAGTTTTTATCACACATTATCCGACAACGTTGAAACCTTTTTACATGCAGCCAGATGCAAATAAGGAAGAAGTAGTTCTTTGTGCTGATTTAATTGCTCCGGAAGGATACGGCGAAATTATCGGCGGATCGGAACGGATTCATGATTTTAATTTACTGCAGCAGCGTATTCGTGAACATCAATTAGATGAAAAGGCGTATAAATGGTATTTAGAACTCCGCCAATACGGATCGGTTCCGCATTCCGGCTTTGGTCTCGGCCTGGAAAGAACGGTTGCCTGGCTGAGCGGTGCAGAACATGTCCGTGAAACCATTCCGTTTCCGCGCCTGTTAAACCGTCTCTATCCGTAAGGAATTCTTTTTTAGTGCCTTGCTTCATTATGGAGCCAGGCACATTTGTTTTATCGCAGATTAAGGGGCAGTAGTACCCCCGCCTCAAAAATGGAGTTTCACTTTGCCTTCCGGTTGAGTAAGAGGAAAGATGGCTGTATACTATTAAAGAGGTGTTATCGTATGAGTAAAATGGCCATGATCAAATGGATTCAAGAAGGAACGATTTCCATTCCAAATCTGTTATTAACACAGTATAGAAATTTACATTTACATGAAGTGGAGCTCGTCCTGCTCATGCAATTATTATCTTTTGCAGAAAAAGGGAATGCTTTTCCTACCCCTGAACAGCTCTCATCTGTTATGAATATTAGTCCGGAAGAATGTGCAGAGTACTTAAGAAAGCTGATTCAAAGAGGTTTTATAGAAATTGTTGATGCCAAAGAGGGAATCGGCTTTGAAAAATACAGTCTTATTCCATTATGGGAAAGATTAGCAGAGCGATTTTTACGGATTGAACAACATGAAAAAGAACAAACTTTTGAAAAAGAAACAGGCGAACTATACCGTTGCTTTGAGCAGGAGTTTGGCCGGCCGCTTTCTCCATTAGAAAGCGAAACATTAATGATGTGGCTTGATGAGGATTTTCATGACACGACAATTATTAAAGCCGCCCTGCGCGAAGCTGTCCTTTCAGGAAAATTAAATTTCCGCTATATAGATCGAATCTTATTTGAATGGAAAAAGAATGGTATTAAAACGATTGAACAGGCAAAAATTCACAGCTTGAAGTTTCGCCAAAATAAAAAACAGCAAAATCGTTCTCCCGGCGAAAAAGCAAATCCTGAAATCCCTTTTTACAATTGGTTAGAACAGTGAATCAACTGAATCGAATATCCAACTTGCGCTATGTTCTTTACCATTAAATTTGAAAAAAACAGCAAGCAGATAGGCGTGGTCAGAAAAAATGTTAAATAAACAAGAAATGAGAAAATGTTTAGATGAAATGGCAAAGATGTTTCCTGATGCAGAATGTGAACTTGTGCATCGTAATCCTTTTGAGCTTATTATTGCAGTCGTCTTATCCGCTCAATGTACAGATGCACTTGTCAATAAAGTGACAAAAACGTTATTTGAAAAATATCAGACTCCGCAAGATTATCTCGATGTTCCGTTAGAAGAATTGGAAAATGATATTCGTTCCATCGGGCTGTTTCGTAATAAAGCAAAAAATATTCAAAAGCTCTGCGCAATGCTCCTTGAGACATATCATGGTGAAATCCCTGTTGATCGTGATGAGTTAATGAAGCTGCCTGGTGTAGGGAGAAAAACGGCAAATGTTGTCACTTCTGTTGCCTATAACATTCCGGCGATTGCTGTTGATACACATGTGGAGAGAGTGAGTAAACGGCTCGGCTTCTGCCGTCTGAAAGATTCGGTACTCGAGGTTGAAAAAACGTTAATGAAGAAAATACCGCAAGAAGAATGGAGTGTCACCCATCACCGGTTGATCTTTTTCGGACGCTATCATTGCAAAGCGCAAAATCCGCAATGCCCTGTCTGTCCGTTGCTCGAATTATGCAGAGAAGGAAAGAAACGGATGAAGGGGAAGAGTGCCTGATGAAGCATACTAATACTATACCGGACAATCTGTCAAATACATTTTTCTTCCCGGAAGGTGAATTGGAATGGGAAGAAAAAGAAGCGGTTACCTTTGTTAAAGAGAAACTGTTTCTTTATGATTTTTTGTATCACATTGGGAGACAAGCCTTTCAGCCGTGGCAGCATGTTCAAGAGATCCTGCCCGTGCTGCTTGCCCAATGGGAAGAGCAAAAGCGAACGTTAATATCCCTTTTTACTAAAAGACAGAAAAATACAGCATTGGAGCCGATGAAACTTGCTATTGGCTATTTTATTCAACTATTATTTTGGACAAATCAGAAGCCGGTTGTCTTGCAAAAAGAAGCACTACCTATCCTTAAAATAAAACCTGTTAATATAGATGAGCGGCTGCATTTTATTCTTTCCAGACCGAATGAGTACCATTCTTTCGTCCAATTGTCGCAGCTTTACCTGGAATTAGTGAAGCAATATCGAAAACAGGAAGCAATGAAAAAATGGAAAGTAAAAAAAAGCTAAACTGTGTAAAATAAAGGAGTCTGTGTTACCGGGAACAAGAGTGTGGAAAATCGACTCTGGAAAACAATTTGACAGCGCTTTCGATAAAGTTTACAATAAAACTATACGTTAAAATGTATTGGAGAAATATATTGCACACGGATTGTTACGTAATTAGGGGATTACGTAATCATTTGCTGATGTGCAATTTTTTTGTGCCCTATTCGCAAACTTTATTTGTATTGGCGAATCTGGAGGCCACAAGACCTGGAACTTTTACAATACCAGAATCTTGTTTTTTTTTCGATACATTAAAATTTTCTGAACGAGTTACAAAATTAAAATTGATGTATTTCTCACAATTTCACTTAATGTTTTGCATCTCTTCTGAGATGCATTTTTTCTGTTGTATTTGTTACGACAACTGATTGTGATAAAGAATTAATAGAGGATGCGTTTTGTACTCACACTAAATAAGAAAAAGATTTTTTCAGGATGATCAAAGTTGAAGAACTAAATTTTGAATACTCTATAGAGTTACAGGATATCAATGAAAGAACAGTGCAGAAACACTGTGTATAGCCGAACATTAAAATTAAAAAGAGAAAAAATAAGAGATTTGTGTTTAAAAGAATTTTTTGTAAAAAGGGCATATTTACTCATGAAATAGTCCAAGCTTTTCATTTGTGACAGAATAAATTGATATTAAGTTAACGAAAGGAGAAGAAGAAAGTATGGGAAAAAGAAGAAAAAGGAATAGAAATCAAAGATTTTTTGGAGGAACATCAAGAAACAATAGAGATAACAGAAATAACTCAAATGTAGATGTTGATAACGAATTCGATGTGGATATTAAGAACCGGGCGGACGCGGATGCAGATGCAGAATCGGATGCAGATGCAGAAGTAAGAAATAAAGATAAAAACATAAACATAGCCAAAGTTGAAAGGTCCGGAAATTCCGATGTAAATATCCGCTTGATCAGCAAAAGCAATGCTGATGTAGAGACCGAGCAGGATCAAGAGCAAGACAATGATCAAGATCAGGATTTGGATTTCTAAGGAGTGAGGCTGTCTCAAAAGTAATTTGGAGAAAATTAGTCCCCACTTCCAGTAATAAAGTGAAACTTCCATCAGTGGGGGGTTTCTTTCATCCCCCACTGATGGTTAGTCGCGCGAAGCCCGATTGAATTTTCTAAGGGCTAAAGCCCAAAGAAAATTCTTATTTCACCAATCGGGCTTTTAGGGGCAGTTTATCCCCC
>JAGKQJ010000076.1 GCA_017898095.1 Bacillaceae bacterium Marseille-Q3522
ACCACACCTCTAAGCGAAGCGTAGATGGGTTTTACCAATCAGTTGGGTAGGGTGCCCATCTGATTTTTCTGGTTCCAGCGCTTGTGTATTTGAAATCACATTAATTCCTCGCATGAGTCATTTTTTAATTGCTGAATTTTAAATTTTTTCGAAATAAATATTAGGTCAAACACCTAGCAGGCGTTTAATTTACCATAGTGTGAAAAGATGATACATTTAAAGTAAATACTTTTAAATATTTGTCGGGAAGCGGAAAAAAATATAAAGTTGTTGTGAAATTGATATTAAAATGAAACGTACTTTTGCTAAAATAGTAAGATAGAGGCTAGTTGCGAAAGGGGAATACAGATGACAACGGAAAAACAGTTTATTGAAAAGCTGTATTACAAAAAATTTATGGACGATAATAAATTGCAGCATCCAATTGAAACATTAGGTGATCTTTATTTTGCTGAGCAGGAAAAAGAGGTCTCAGACCTATCTTACATACGCTTTGCTCAAGGAGAAGTTTATTTTCATTATAAAGACTACGAGTCTGCCATTTTTAAATGGGAGAATATCACAAATGAATTAGAGCCGTGGGCAAAAAAAAATACCGCAGATGCTTATATGGAATTAGGCATCTACCCGACTGCAGAATCGATCTATAAAGAGATTGAAACAGGCGACTTGGTACTAAATACAGAGATTACACTGCAGCTGTTTACCCTCTATATTGAGCAAGATAAACTGGATTTGGCAACGGATATGATTAAATATGCTGTTTCTGTAAACCCCGATTATCCGAATGTTACCAAGCTGGCCAGAGCCTTTTTTGAAGGACAGCTTGATTGGGGAAATGCCATTAAGCTTGCATTGGATGAAGGAATTCGTACCACGTCACTGCATTGGTTTGACATCTTACAGCGATATGTCGAGAAAGGTGTTACAAAGTCAATTGAACCAGCCTATTTTCATGAAGGACTTCAAGTATTGGCAAAAACAGATAAAGCACAATTTGAAGAACTGGTTGTCTCCTTTTGGGAAAGCTACAAAGACGAACCGCTATTTATTGACTGGCTTACAGAGGTTAACCGTCTGTTTTCCGATTTGGAAAAGAGTGAAACAACCAGCTGGGAAAAAGCTTCCTCATTATACAATGAAACATATTTTTATTTAATTGGCGGCGATTTTTTAATAAAGCAATTATCATCTATAATGCCGGCTTTGCTAAAAAATTGGCTGACAATTTCTGAATCAGGTCTTTCAGCTGCTGCAGTATTGGCCTGGAATGAACTTTTTCCGGCTGTACTCAGCGAGGAACTTTGTCTGAAAGCAAAAGAAGTGATTAAAATTGCCAAAAAAGATACAAATGGTTTTTCCTATTACATGACGTTATTTGCCTCGATTATTGAATGGGCAAAAGGCCGTGGATTGGAAATAGGAGAAAACATTAAAATGATAATGAATGAACTGGTTGATGTCCATAATCAGTACATCTTTGTAAGCGGCGGTCTGCACAGCGGAAAAGCAGCGTTTATCAATTCACTTGCAGAAGAGGAAATTGCCGGCGAAGAAAATACAATTGCCACCATTATACGTTATGATGACAAAAAACAGGTGCTTGAGATCACAAAAAATCAAGATGAAACTTTATCTGAAAACGAGGTACCATCGGCAAATGGAAAAATAACGGACGCTGATGAAAGATTGCGGTATATAACGCTCCCAAGCCGTTTCTTGCTAGAAAGCGATGTTGCAATTGTTGACGGACCTTTTTATCAAAGAAAAAATAATGTGGCAGCTTTGACACATATCCAGTTTTCAGACAGTTTATTATATCTTTTAAATGGCAATGAACCTTTTACAGACAATGAACGGGATCTGCTTCTGCAATTAAAAGATACTGTTCCGGATTTGCCGATCCATTTTATATTGAATCAGACGGGCAATATTTTTGAAGAGTCGGACACGATTCGTCTTTTAGCAAGAATCAATATCTATTTTCCGGAAAGCACAATGTTTGTATATGATCCAGAAAATAACAGTGACGAGCAAAAACAACAATTGGCTGCTTATTTAAAAAGCAATGTATTTATTAACGATTTAACCGCGAATAGGACGGCAAAGCTATTATTTTTCATCCGCAAGTTAATATCCGGATTATTGGATAAACGAGTGGAGATGGAAAATAAGTTATTGGAGACGATAGAGTGGAATGAACAATTACATGCAAAATTAACGGGTGCCATCCATCAGCTTGGCGATATTGAAAAAGAAAAGATTGCTGCTATTAAAGAGGCTTATCAAAGCAAAAAAGAAAAATGGCAGCAGGAAATTAAGCTCGCCCTTCCAAAAGTATTAAGGGGAAGTGCTGATTTTATTAAAGAGGACAGCGATTTCTCCCGGATCCATGAGGAATTAAATAAGGAAATGAACAGGCGTGTAGAAGAATTTCTTCAGGAAAATATTTTCCCGATTATTTATCGTGATATGAAAAAATGGATTGAGTTTGCAGAGGATCAATTTACGCAGGGAAAAGCCTTTTTGGAAGAAATTTCCGATGGCTTTAACAAAATTTATCAACAAGATCGCCTATCTTTTTCTTGTGATTTTAAAGTACTTGATGATTGGCGAAGAGATACGGATCGTTTGACAAGTGGAATAAAGCTGGAAAATGTGAATATTATCCTTCGGTTTTCGCCGGGCCAGTTTTTATTAAAAAGTGCGGGAAAGCTGTTCAGTGTACTACCGCAAAATCATCCGCTGCTTTACAATAAGTATAAACAGTATGTAGAAAATGAATCGTATGACACCGCAATAGAGAAGATTATTCGTAAGATTTTTGTGCAATTTGAATTGTTTGAGAATTCCATTGAACGGGACGTAAGCTTCTTTTTTAAAGATTCATTTACTTTGTTACATGATGCAGTGGATGAGGCAGAAAAACAGCAGACGTCAAGTAAGGATGGCCTCGAAGAATTAAAAGAAAAACCGGAAATGTATAACGATCCGTTTACTTTATTTGATCTTCGTCTCCGGCAATATGAATGGTTGATGAAAGCACAGCGTGAAACACACTCTGTAATGTAAGAGGATGAAAACTTCCATCGCAAACGGATGGAAGTTTTCATCTATAAGATGGATTCTTCTTCAATGGGAGCTATCAACTGAACAGGACGTTCTAAGTATTGATATTGCCACAGAAAGCGGCGCTCTTAATTGGCTGCCGAACAGGACGTTCAAGTGCCGATGTTGCCACAGGAAGTGGCGTTTTTAATCGGCCGCCGAACAGGACGTTCAAGTGCCGATGTTGTCACAGGAAGTGGCGTTTTTAATCGGCCTCCGTTTTAGATGATTCATTCTGTGATAAATTCGCATTTGAGTCTTATATATACAGAAGAATTAACAAGAAAATTAGTGTAAAGAGATATACAAATTATCAGTTGAATATCCGTTTTATTTAGAATAATGAGAAAATGTCAATCTAACAGAATACAGGAGGAAAACCATGAAAATTATTGATTTACATTGTGATGTATTATTAAAATTGTCGGAAGGAAATGGCCGAGTCAGCTTTGCACGCGGAGAATTGCATGCAAGTAAAGCCAATTTACAAAAGGGAGAAGTGAAAGTGCAGTGCTTTGCCATTTTTATTCCTCCGGACATGCCAATTGAAGAAAAATTTGGTGCCGCACTCGGACAAATTGCCGCCTTTTATCAAGAAGTTCTTGGTAAAAATCCGCAAATGAAACAAATAAAAGAATGGCATGATTTTGAATCGCTTCAAGATGGGGAAATCGGTGCGATGCTCACCCTCGAGGGTGTGGATGCGATTGGCAATGATCTTGGTAAGCTTGATCAGCTATACCAGCTTGGCGTACGTTCTGTCGGTTTAACATGGAATAATGCAAATTTAGCAGCGGATGGAGCCGGTGAAGCCAGAGGTGCAGGGTTAACCGCTTTTGGTAAAGAAATTGTCCAATTTCTAAATAATCATCAAATGTATACAGATGTAGCCCACTTGAGTGAAAAAGGCTTTTGGGATGTGATGGAGACTGCAGTTTATCCAATTGCCAGCCATGCCAATGCGAAAAAATTATGTAACCATCCACGTAATCTTTCTGACGAGCAGGCTAAAGCATTATTTGCAAACAACGGTTTAATTCATGTTGTATATATGCCCGATTTTGTGAAAGAAGGCGGGCAGGCGACAATTGATGATCTTATCCGCCATATTGACCATTTCGCTTCCTTAGGCGGAATCAAGCACATAGGACTGGGATCCGACTTTGATGGCATATCGCGTTTTGTAGAAGGTTTGGAAGATGCGTCAAAAAGCCAAAACCTAATTAATGAATTATTAAAACGTTTTTCCGAAGATGAAGTAAAGGGGATTGCCCATCAAAACTTCCTTGATCATCGTCCACATCTGAGAGACAAGTTAGTTTGAGTAAACATCTTAAGTGAAGCGAAAGGAATGGATATTAGAATGAAAATACGGGAACAAGGGATCGTCATTGGTTCTCTGCCTCCAGGGGAGGCAAATTGTATCACAGATGTCGAAGGTGTTGCGGTTGGTCATGTAACGCTTGATTTTCCGCTCGATGACGCAAAACAATCTTACGCATGCACGGGAGTTACCGCAATATTACCGCATCAGGGCAATCTTTTCCAAGAGAAAGTAAGGGCGGCAAGCTATGTATTGAATGGATTCGGCAAAACAACCGGTCTTGTGCAACTTGATGAACTCGGAGTTATCGAGAGTCCAATTATGTTAACCAATACATTTGCTGTCCCTGCTGTTATGCAAGGGACGCTCGCTTATATGTTAGAGAAAAATCCGGAAATTGGCGATACAACCGGAACGGTAAATCTTGTCGTTGGTGAATGCAATGACAGTTACCTCAACTCGATCCGCCATTTTTCCGTTACACCTGAGGACGCGATTCGCGCTATTAAAGATGCTTCCACCAGTAAAGCGGAGGAAGGAGCCGTTGGTGCAGGAAAAGGGATGGTTTGTTTTGGCTATAAAGGAGGGATCGGGTGCTCCTCCCGAATCGTTCAAGTTGCTAAAAATATCCAGTTTACGATTGGCTGTCTTGTACTGAGCAATTTCGGAAAAAAGGAAGATTTCCGTTACCCCTCCCTGGAAAATCTGTATAAGGAACTGCCCGATACAGTTGACGGTTCGATCATCATGGTGATGGCAACAGATGCTCCGGTAAGTGACCGCCAGTTAAAAAGACTGGCAAAACGCTGTGGAATCGGACTTGGAAGAAGCGGCAGCCATTTTAGCCATGGCAGCGGTGATATTGTCATTGCCTTTTCTACGGCTGAGCGAATATCGCATTATTCGGAAAATTGGTTCGAAAACGCAAAGCAAATCCGGGAAGACCACCCGGTCATGAATAAGCTGTTTGCCGCCGCAGCAGAAGCAACTGAAGAAGCTATCCTAAATTCTTTGTCTCAGGCAATCACAACGAAAGGACGGAAAGACCGGTTTGTGGAGCGGATATCATTTCATTTAAATGGGAAATGAATATAAAGTATCAAATAAAAGTACTCTCCACACGACTATTATTTACCAAGCAGCACGTTGGTCCTGAAACATAAAGCACTCGGAGATGAAGTCAGGTTCCGGACTGTTTAGCTTCTCTCAGAAGAAAGTAAAAGTTTACAAGAGTTGACAGATCATTTGCAAATGGGGAAATCAACTGTACATCATCATTTAAAATTGCTGCGCTCTGCTTCTCTTGTGGAAATCAGAGACGGGAAGTACCATTTACGGAATAAACCATTACAAACGTTGCATGAAGAGTTGGATAATTACATAAAAGGAGACCAATAGATGAAGAGTGAAAAATTGTGGAAAAATAGCAGCTTCATGTCATTATGGGCCGGCAGTGCGGTATCCGAATTAGGAGGGGCATTCGGTACATTTTGTAATTCGGTAATCATTTATGAATTGACCGGTTCCAAATTAGCTCTAGGGAGCATGTGGTTGCTTTATTTTATTCCATCTCTGCTTCTTCAGCTAGTCATTGGTCCATTTATTGACAAGTGGAGCCGGAAGTGGACGATGATTTTTTCCCAATGGACAAGGGGTGCGGTCTTTCTTTTTCCATTATGTGCAATTTTTTTAGATGTTTTAGAACCATGGCATGTTTATGCCGTTCAACTGGTTGTTGGTCTTATCACGCCATTTTATGTGCCTGCCAGTCAGGCAATCACGCCAGCAATTATATCGGCTGGACATCTGGAAAAGGCAAATGCGGCTTTGGACGGTATGGTAAGGTTAATGACATTTTTAGCACCGATTCTGGGAGGGATCATCGTTGAATATATCAGCGTCAAACTTACGCTGGTACTCGTTTGCTGCTTTCTATTTATAAGTGGTTTCTTATTGCTGTTTTTGAAAGAAAAGCGGGCACGGCTTGTTATTCGCCAAACCTGGTTAGAGCAGTTTGTTGCCGGATTTGCTTATTTTTTTCGCAGTCCAACGCTAGTATGGCTCGGTATTTTTCTCGCAATTGTGCAATTTGCGGTCGGCGTGACGATGGTAATAAACCTTCCGTTTATCACCGAAGAATTATCTGCAAGTTACGATATGTATGGATTGTTTATGGCCGGTTTCCCGCTCGGCTTTGTCATTGGTTCATTTTTTGTCGGAAAAACGACGTTTGCAAATCGCCGGTTTTTAATGCTTGGCTCTCTTGTTGTCGGCGGCATCACCTATATGTGTTTGACGATTATTCAACATGCCATCTTTGCTGTCTTTACAGAAGTGATTGCCGGAGTGGCATTAGCCTATTTTTCGATCTATAATCGCTCGATACTGCAGCGTACAGTTCCTGACTCACTAATGGGGAAAGTGTTATCTGTACGCATGTTCATTTACCGCGCGGGGATGCCGCTAGGTATCGTTACCGGGGGAGTATTAAGTGAGCAAATAGGCATTCGTCCGCTCTACTTGCTTATAGGCTTATTTATCTGTCTTTCCTCTTTAGCCGGTTTGCTGCTGCCTTATTTTCAGTGTATGGAAAAGGACAACGGGATATCATCATGATGAACGTATAATAGAATGGAAGAAAATTGATTTTATAATCTATTCTCTGGTTCAACCTCAAAAAGGTCATAATTACATTTTGACCACAACATAGATGATAAAACAAAGTGAAGATTACAATATTGTGGTTTTGTACAACTTTTTTAATAATATCCCCGTTTTTGGGGAGTAACCATTCTCTAGAAATAAAAAATTCGCTCATTCGAGAAGAAAATCTGCTTTTCTTTCGTTGAAAAAGCATTTTTTAGAAAAAATATGGAAGGTAGTTAAAGCTTGAATTACTATATATTTATATCTCCAATGTACGGGTCGAATTCTTTTTTAAATATATGTCCCCGCAATCAAGATTAATATCCTTATCATAAAATGTATTGTACATTAAGTAGAAAAAATATAAATTTTTATATTTTTATAAATAGATTACAGTATTCATCAGTAACAGTCCTTTCTGTAAAAACAAATGTCCTTCACAAGAAGAAAAATGCTTGCTTTTTTATATAGAAACAGTAATAATAGATTAGAAAAATGATAATAGGAGTTGCATCATGAAAGTCGTTAAGTTTGGCGGATCATCCCTTGCATCCGCATCTCAGATTAAGAAAGTGCGCGATATTGTTGCTGCGGACGCTGCACGAAAAATTGTAGTCGTTTCGGCGCCGGGAAAACGATATCCTGATGATGAAAAAGTAACGGATTTATTAATCGCATGTGGCAAAGCCGTTTTAGGTAATGAAGATTATTCGGTGTATTTAAAAAAAGTTCTGCAAAGATTTGCAGACATTGCAAACGACCTTTCATTAACGCTGTCCGTGATAACGGATATTGAAGATGACTTATTGGCAAGAGTGAACAAAGATAAGAGCAATCAAGATGAATTTATGGAAGAGATCAAAGCCGGCGGAGAAGATAATAACGCAAAGCTAATTGCTGCTTATTTTCAGACGCAGGGGATGAAGGCTCAATATGTGAATCCGAAAGTCGCCGGTTTGCTTGTGAGTGATGAACCAGGAAATGCCCAAGTACTGCCGCAAGCTTATGAAAAATTATCTGCGTTACGGGAGTATGAAGGGATCATTGTATTTCCAGGATTTTTTGGCTATACCGAACAAGGAAAGGTTGCGACCTTTTCCCGCAGTGGTTCTGACATAACAGGTTCTATTTTAGCAAATGGCATAAAAGCGGAAATTTATGAGAATTTTACCGATGTAGATGCCGTTTATGCGGCAAATCCGATGGTTGTCAGTGATCCAAAGGAGATACGCGAATTAACCTATCGTGAGATGCGTGAACTTTCTTATGCCGGTTTTTCTGTTTTTCATGATGAAGCGTTGATTCCTGCTTTCCGCGCTGGTATACCGGTGCAAATAAAAAATACAAATAATCCTGCTACGACAGGGACAAGAATCGTTCATCAGCGCAAGAATAGCAACGGGCCTGTTGTCGGGATTGCCCATGATGAAGGTTTTTGCAGCATATATATTAGTAAATATTTAATGAACCGTGAGATTGGCTTTGGTCGTAAGGTGTTGCAAATATTAGAAGAAGCGCATCTTTCCTATGAACATATACCGTCCGGAATCGATGACATTTCCATTATTTTGCGTCAGGACCAGCTAAAAGCATTAGATGAAGCGGAATTATTGGCACGTTTGAAGGAAAAATTACATGCAGATGAAGTAAAGATCCAGCATGATCTCGCCCTTGTGATGATTGTCGGGGAAGGAATGCGGCAAAATGTAGGGACAACGGCAAGAGCTGCCGGTGCGCTGGCGGGTGCAAACGTGAATATTGAAATGATTAACCAGGGATCGTCTGAAGTAAGTATGATGTTTGGTGTAAAAGAAATGGATGAAATTCGTGCTGTACAGGCATTGTATCACGAGTTCTTTGTTAAAAGCAAGGTCAATGTGTAAAAAAACGGAATGGTCTCAGCAGGTTGAAACTGCGGAAAAATCCCACTTGCACAACGTTTAGAATAGAGGTCTTCACCTTTCAAACATGGAAAGATAAAAGTACTTACAGACAAAAAAAGGACCATACTCTTTCTCCCATTTTTGAAGAGTATGGTTCTTTTTATATTTTTTCTCCAATCGTATTAATTGCTCATGTTTTGTTTTCGTCTTACGGCTGACAGGGCTTAAATCTCCCCAGCTTCCCCGTTTCATTGTGACATCAAATTGTCCTTCTCGAACCTGCTTTTCCCGGTATTTACGCGCTTTTGATTTTGTCATCAAAATTCCTCCTTGTAATAAGAATCTAATACTAATTTATCATAGATTTTTTAAAAATGGAACGGAAGAATACACAAAGGAACCCAATTTCACAAGGTTCCTCTGTGTTTTGAGACATTGATAGTTCCAGTATTTGTGATTTTTAAAAGGACAAACCCGCAAATGATCAGCAGTAGACTCGTTAAAATAAACACAGCTGAAAATCCGAAATAACCGGAGAGAACACCGCCCATCATTGGTCCGATGACATTTCCGAGAAAACGAAGGCTTGTGTTATAACCAAGCACTTCCCCCTGCATCGCGATCGGAGCTTCCTGGCGAATATAGGCAATACGTACCGGAATGATACCGCCAATCGTGATTCCAAGCACAAAACGAATCAAAACAAGCTGCCAAATATTAGTGACAAATCCGCCCGGTAAATAGAAAATACCTGCTAAAAAGAGGAGAATCGTCAAGATTTTTAAATAGCCATAACGATCGGCAATTTTACCTAATCTTCTTGACATCAGTAAATTTCCTAATCCTGCTACAGAGAAAGCAATCCCTGAAAAGAGCGCTAAGTTTTCCGGGCCATGAATATGGCTGACATACAATGATAATATTGGTTGGATGCTAAAATGAGCAATTTGAATAACCATTGAAATAAATAAAACGGTTACAAGAATCGGCTTGTGGGCAATATGCTGTAAAACTTCTTTGCTTGAATAAGAAGTTTTCGCGTTACTTGAAGATCCTAATCTAAATTCCTTCGTTGCGATCACACATAAGGCAGAGAAAAACAGAAAGATGGAAGTCCATCTAAAGGTTGCCGAAAAACCGATCGAATCCGCTAAAACACCTCCAATAAGAGGTCCAATTAAATTTCCGGTAATACTTCCTGTTTGCAACGTTCCCATCACCTGGCCGGCAATTTTTTTCGGCGTTTGTGTGGATATGTAAGCTTGCGACATAGAAATAAATCCGGAAAAAACGCCCATAAATAAGCGTAACAGGAATAATTGCAGGACAGACTGGGCGAAACTCATTAACAGAATCGAAGTAGCCATTCCTGTACCTGAAAAAATCAGAATTTTTTTCCGCCCGTATTTGTCACCGATTTTTCCCCATATTGGCGAGAAAAGAAACGCAGTCGCAAAGGTAATTCCAAATATCCATCCTGACCAGCTTTGCACATATTGATCGGAGAAGTCACCTAAAGAATTAATATATAACGATAAAAAGGGCATCACCATCGTCATACTGCCGCCAATAAAGAAATTGGCAAACCACATAATTGTTAAATTCCGTTTCAGTATCTTTGTTTGATCCATTCAAACACTTCTTTCACTTATTGATAATTATTTCGCTTATCTAAATATTATTCTATAATATTACTGTACTTTGCAAAAAAATTGAACCCCCTCCGCTTATTTTTTTCAAATGGTGTGTTTTAAAAAGTCAACGATGAGTAATAGCTCAGAAGCCGTAATTCGGAAGCCGGATAAATATGAAATAGGATATACGATGCAAATTTGTATCCTTTTGAAGAAAATATAAAATTTATCGCAGATTAAGGGGCAGTAATACCCCCGCCTCAAAAATAGAGGAGAAACCAATCATTTTAGGCGGGGGATAAACTGCCCCTAAATGCCCGATTGGTGAAATGAGGTTTTTCTTAGAGCTTCAGCCCTTAGAAAAATCAATCGGGCTCTGCGCGACAAGGTTTTTCTTAGAGCTTTAGCTCTTAGAAAAATCAGTCAGGCTCTGCGTGACTAACCATCAGTGGGGGATGAAGGCCGACTAAGATCTCAGGCGTCCTGTTGCAACGTCGGCACTAGCACGTCCTGTGCGTCGAAAAACCCCCACTGATGGAAGTTTCACTTTATAAAATGCTCATCTGTGTTAATATGAAAGAAAATCACCTGGTTGGGAGGCGGGGAATATGAAAAAAATAGTATTCTTTTCGATCTTGATTATTGCTTTGGTTGGCTATGTTTGTTACCATTTTCTAATCCCAATCAACCGTCCGGGTACATCCGGATATATTATGAAATTAGACGGAGCAAGAGCTTTGGTCGTCGAAACAGCCCCTCATGAATCCGGTATCTATGAAGCAACATGGGTGAGAATCCCGTTCATCAAAAGAATTCCCGGTATCTTGTATGTCGGACAAATGGTTGCCGTGGACATATTTGGCGGAACAGACACGTCTTATCCGGCACAGGCTGCTGCAAAAAAAATAATGGTTCTCGATACAGATCATCCTAATGAAGCTGTTTTAGCACAGGATCAGGTTGTACAAGCAGCCGTAAACAATGTTGCTGATTTTGAGAATTGGAAAGCAATCAAAGCTATTTCATTTAATCAAGAAAAGGCTGTGTGGGAATTGCAAATAGTGGATGGATCCGAACTAAACAAAAAAGTTATTCATGTAAATGTCAGTGATAACGAAGAAAAGCATGTGGAAATCGTCGATGCAAAAAAGGAGTAGTGCTAAATTATTAAAAGAATTGAGAAACGTGTACAAATATATCAATATATAGACAAGTCAATAAGGAATGATTATACAAAAGAAAAAGATCAAAGGATCAAAGAAGTTTCCAGTAAAGCTGTCAAGCAATCTATTATCTTAAATATGCTAAAGAATTCAAAATTTTAGCTTAATGGAAAGTATGTACGGTGGGCTACATCGGAATTTACGCCAATGGAGAGCTATACAAACGATAGTAGCGAGAAATTAGCGAGATCGGGTTCATTGAAATAGGAAAAGTCTAGCATGGATAAGCATATAAGTATATTTGGCTATGTTTTTAGTGGCAGCTTACAGTTCAAAAAAGATTGAAAAACAGTTAAAATCTAAATATTCAAATCATATTGTTTATCTATTTGGAGGCTTGCAATGCATACTGTTTTCACAAACTTAAAGCCATACCGGCTGCAAATCACGGTCGCACTTTTTTTCATGTTAACGGAGCTGAGTGTAGAATTAATGCAGCCGTTATTAATGGCAAAAATCATTGATGAAGGTATTTTGACAAAAAACTTAGGCAATGTCTATTTTTGGGGAGGAACGATGGTGGCAATATCACTGGCTGCATTTGCCTCCGGGATTATCAATTCTTTTTATGCTTCCCATGTCAGCCAGAGTACCGGGTTTGAAATTAGACAGCAATTATATGAGAAAATTCAACGGTTTTCATTTTCAAATTTAGCTTCCTTTTCTACACCTTCGCTGATCACAAGGCTGACAAATGATGTGACGCAGCTGCAAAATACGATCTTTATGAGCCTGCGCATCATGATGCGCGCTCCATTGCTTGTGATCGGCAGTACGGTGCTCGCTTTTTTTATCAATGTGCAATTAGCGCTGATTATCGCAGTCACAATCCCTTTATTATTCGCTTTTTTGCTTTGGACGTTGAAACGAGGCAGTCAGCTTTTTCAAAAGGTTCAAGAAAAATTGGATCAAGTCAACACCGTAGTGAGAGAAAATTTAACGTCCATGCGCCTAATTAAAGCTTATGTGCGAAAGGATTATGAAGAGAGACGTTTCACCGGGACAAGCAATGACTTGAAAAAAAATACAATGAACGCTCTCCGGTTAATGGAAACAATTATGCCGGTGCTGCTGTTTGTGATGAATATGGCAATTTTAACAATACTGTGGTTCGGCAGTGTGCAAGTGGAATCAGGAACGATTTCAGTTGGAGAAGTGGTCGCAATTGTCAACTACGGTTTTCGCATTACCTCCGCGTTTTCGATCTTTTCCATGATCATTATGGTTTTTTCCCGTTTTAAAGCATCGGCAGAACGGATTTCACAAGTTTTGGATACAGAAATCGATATTAAGGAGCAAAAAGAAGAAAATACACAATCACCATCCGCAGGTTCGATTCAATTTGCCAATGTGCGCTTTTTTTATCCTAAAAGTAATATCCCCGCACTAAAAGATGTTTCATTTACCGTCAAGCAGGGACAAACATTAGCAATATTAGGTGAAACAGGATCAGGAAAAACGACCTTATTTCATTTGCTGCCACGCCTGTATGATCTTCATAAAGGGGAAATAACGGTAAACCGGGAGTCGATCAAAAATTATTCCCTCCAGGAATGGAGGCAGCAAATCGGTTATGTACCGCAGGAAATTTTTCTTTTTTCCGGTACCATTAAAGAAAATATCGCATGGGGAAAAGAAAATGCGACGGATGAAGAAATCATTCGTGCTGCAAAGGATGCGCAAATCCACGATACGATTATGAAGTTTTCCGCTCAATATGAGACGATACTCGGGCAAAAGGGTGTCAATTTGTCTGGCGGGCAAAAACAGCGTCTCTCGATTGCAAGAGCCCTTGTGAGAAAGCCGAAAATTCTTCTTTTAGACGACAGTACAAGCGCACTTGATTTAGCTACAGAAGCAAGGCTCCTGCAGGCACTTAAAGAGTATACGTGTACAACATTGATTATTACACAAAAAATTACAACGGCGAAAGTGGCAGATCATATTTTACTGTTGAAAGATGGGGAAATTGCAGAGCAAGGCAATCACTTTTCCCTGCTGCAATCATCAGCCCTTTACCGGCAAATTTGCCACACACAGAATGTAAGCGGAGGGCTGTCAAAATGATGAAGGATTTAAAAAGCCCGTTTCAATATAAAAAGCCATCGTTTTCTTTCAAAAGAAATCAAGGAAAAAAAGAGAAGCAGGCAATAAAAAAACGGACGGAAACATTAAAAAATATCTGGATGTATTTACGGCAAAAGCGCGGTCTCTTATTTTTAGTTTTAAGTATGGTTTTGATCAGTGCAGCGCTTAGTCTGCTAGGACCGTATTTAATCGGAAGGGCGATTGACAACTATATTGTCGAACAGAATAATGACGATTTATTGCGCTTGATTATTGCCTTAATTGGAATATATTTCGTGCATGCTTTGTCACTTTGGCTGCAAAATTATTGGATGATCGGCATTGCCCAGCATACCGTATTTCGGATGCGGACAGATTTATTTGCTTATTTACAAAAATTGCCGATTCCTTTTTTTGATAAACGGCAACACGGGGAACTAATGAGCCGTGTCACGAATGATATCGAGAATGTCAGCTCGACGTTGAACAGCTCGATCATTCAAATATTGTCCAGCTTGCTGACCTTAATTGGAACCGTAACGATTATGCTAATGCTAAGCCCTATTTTAACCGTTGTTACCTTCTGTATTATTCCGCTTATGTATACAGGAATGAAGTGGATTACGAGGCGGACAGGTCCGTTATTTAAAGAACAGCAAAAGCATTTAGGCGACTTAAACGGCTTTATTGAAGAAACAATTTCCGGCCAGGCAATCGTAAAAACTTTTTCACAGGAAGACAGGGTAATAAGAGAGTTTAGCGAAAAAAATCAACGATTGAAAGAAGCATCTTTTTGGGCACAAACATATTCAGGTTTTATTCCGAAATTGATGAACTTCTTAAATAATGGCAGCTTTGCCGTGATTGCAGCTGTCGGGGGAATGCTGGCAGTCCGGCAAATTGTGTCTATCGGGGTCATCGTTATCTTTGTCGAATACTCCCGGCAATTTACCCGCCCGTTAAATGATCTTGCCAATCAATTTAATACTCTATTATCTGCGATAGCCGGTGCAGACCGGGTTTTTGAACTTTTCACAGAGGAAGAAGAGCGCGATGAGAAGAATGCTGTCACCTTAAAGCATTTGAACGGACATGTTAACTTTAATAATGTTAGTTTTTCGTACGAAAAAGGCGTTCATACAGTGAAAAATATTCATTTTTCGGCTTCCCCGGGAGAAACGATCGCCTTAGTGGGTCCTACCGGTGCCGGAAAAAGCACAATCATTAACTTAATCGCCCGTTTTTATGATTGCGTGAGCGGTGAAATTCTTGTTGATAACCAGCCGATGAAAACGATAAAACGTGCGAGTCTGCGGGAACATTTGGCTTTCGTCTTGCAAGATTCTTTTCTTTTTGAAGGGACGATCCGCGAAAATATTCGTTACGGCCGCCTAACTGCAACGGACGAAGAAGTGGAAAATGCGGCAAAATTGGCGAATGCCGCTGCTTTTATCGAAAAATTGGAGAAACAATATGATACTGTATTAACTCAGGACGGAGGCGGCATCAGTAAAGGACAGCGGCAGTTACTCTCGATTGCCCGCGCCTTACTTCGCGACCCGGCAATTTTAATTTTAGATGAAGCAACGAGCAGCATTGATACGGTAACGGAAGTAAAGATACAAGAAGCGCTGCAGCGGCTGATGAAAGGCAGGACATGTTTTGTCGTTGCCCACCGGTTAAATACGATCCGCCAGGCAGATCAAATTCTCGTTTTAAAAGAAGGGGAGATCATCGAGCGCGGTACTCATGAGCAGCTTTTGCGGCAGAAAGGGTTTTATTACAGTCTGAATAAAAGTCAGGGGAGGGAACATATTTCTGTTCATGGGGTATAGTTTGAAAAACAATGCATATCTTGTATAATGAAAATAATGCTTTGTTAATAGTCCAATGGTCTTAAAAAGGAGAAAATAATGATCGGCTCGTTTTGCAACATTCTAATGTCTACATTTTTCATGATTGCTGCATCTGTTTGCGGCAACGCTGAAATTCAATCGTTTGATGAATTTATTCATGTTTCAGAGATTATGCAGGAACAAAGTGTAACGAAACGTTCGCAAAATGCTGATTATTTGCCATTCAATAATAGGTATTCGTTTATATATTTAAAAATCGTGGAACAAAAGCGTATTATTTTGCAGAAGCCGTTTCATTTTGTAAAAAAATATCAATCGAATTATCTCATGTGGCTATTATCAAAATCCAGCTAAAAGCAAATCATCATAATAGCTATATATAAAGAGAAAAGAGGAGATTCGAGAGATATGGATGTCATTCGTTTTTTTCAAAAAAAATCAGTAAAACGTATTATTTCTTTTTCTATTCTTGCATTGCTGCTCTTCTTGTCGAAAAGCATGATCAATTTTATTTTGTTAACGTTTATTTTTTCTTATTTAATGGACAGGCTGACGACTGTTGCTGTCAAATTTACTCATTTTAACCGCAGGCTGACCGTTGCGATTCTTTACTTGTTGATCATTGGCTTGCTGACGATTGGACTGACAACCTATTTGCCGATTATTACTGCTGAAATTTCCCAGTTACTCAGACAGTTTACCGCATTTTATTCGCGGCCGCATGATAATGTTGTCTTAAATT
>JAGKQJ010000077.1 GCA_017898095.1 Bacillaceae bacterium Marseille-Q3522
CAGAGAGGACGATCAACATAATTATAAACAGATAATAAAGTTTGGGCAATTTATCGGATAATGTAAAGAAAATTTAATGGTGGAATGAGATGAACGTGCTATAATAAAACAATATTACTCCGAGCCTTTTTTCACAATTGAATATGCGATATATTTTTCATTACTGTTTCGTATGTGAGTCAATTCCTAAAATGATTTTCCGCTTTTATGTGTGAAATGGCGAAAAAATGATTGGCACTTTCATTATTTTATAGGACTTTTATCTTAATTATTTTTTTATAAAATAAGTCTTTTTACCGAATTTTTTAGAAATTGTTACATTTCTCATACATATTCTATTTTTTCACGATAAAATAGTGGAGGAGAAAAAAGGTTTTGGTTGTTCTTGGAGGAATATATTATGGTAAGAAGAAAATTTGATACGAAAATGCTTGATCATATACTGGAAAGAATGATCGATATGGTCGGGAACAGCAAGGATGAAATTTTTCGTATTGGAGAACAGTGCCGCCAGGACTATGAGTCTATATCGGAAGAATTAGAAGACGTGAAGCAAATGGTTCTCAAGGTAATTGAAGAAGGCGACCGGTTGGAAGTGCAGACAAGATTTGCGCGTAACCGCCTCTCAGAAGTCAGTATGCATTTTAATGATTACAATGAAGAACAAGTAAGGGAGGCATATGAAAAAGCTCATAATTTGCAAATAAGTTTAATTATGAACCGCCAATCAGAAAAACAATTGCGAGAACGTCGCGATGATTTGGAAAGACGGCTCATAGGTGTTCATGAGACGATCCAACGGGCAGATCATCTTGTGTCGCAAATATCCGTTGTTATGAATTATTTGTTAAGAGATTTGCAACAGGTTGGAGAAATTTTGGAAGATGCAAAACAAAAACAAGACTTCGGTTTAAAAATAATTGAAGCACAGGAAGAGGAAAGAAAGCGTTTATCACGTGAAATCCATGACGGGCCGGCTCAGATGATGGCAAATGTGATGATGCGGTCGGATTTGGTGGAAAGAACCTATACAGAAAGAGGTCCGGAAGAAGCTTTCGAGGAAATTCGCAGTCTCAAACAAATGGTACGCAGTGCCCTTTACGAGGTAAGGCGAATTATTTACGACCTTCGTCCCATGGCATTAGATGATCTGGGATTGGTGCCAACTCTTAAGAAATATTTACAAACGATCGAAGAGTACCACCATAAGACAAAAATAATCTTTAAGAATATTGGTGAAGAAAGCCGTTTGCCGTCAAAATATGAGGTCGCCTTATTTCGCTTAATCCAGGAAGCTGTTCAAAACGTGCTCAAGCACGCAGAAGCCAACGAAGTGATCGTAAAGCTTGAATTGAAAAGTGATCGCGTGACCGCTGTCGTTAAGGACGATGGGAAAGGTTTTGATACCTCTGTAAAGAAGGAAACATCCTTTGGCATAATCGGCATGAAAGAAAGAGTAGAGTTATTAAACGGACAATTGTCCATTAATTCAAAAATAGGAAAAGGAACGATTGTCATTATTCAAGTTGAAATTATGTAGCAGTTTCAAGAATGCACTTTTTAAGCATTTACATAAAATTGGATATCTATAATGACTTAGGAATCATCTTTATGATCGGACATCTGGTCTTCCCTTATAAAGAGCCTTTCTCGGATTATTAGATAAAGCTGCACTCGCCAGACCGGAGTTTTATTTGATAAAAAATTGGGAAGTGTTATAAAAACATCGATGGGAAGAGGGAAAACAAAAGGATGATAATAAAAATGCGCCAGGTACCTTAAAAGCGATAGAAATCCCGCAAGTCATTCGATATTTTTTACATCCTATAAAAATAAAAATGTATAAAAAGGGTAATAATTTCGCGGACATTTTCATCATTGGATTTATTTATCGCAGATTAAGGGCAGTACGCCTGTACGTCTGCCGACTAAAGGCGCAACGTCCTGTTGCAACGTCGGCACTAGTACGTCCTGTACGTCTGCCGACTAAAGGCGCAACGTCCTGTTGCGACGTCGGCACTAGTACGTCCTGTACGTCTGCCGACTAAAGGCGCAACGTCCTGTTGCGACGTCGGCACTAGTACGTCCTGTACGTCGGAAAACCCCCACTGATGGAAGTTTCACTTTATTATACCGATTATAGAAGTTAGTATCTATTTTTTTGATTTAGATATTGTGAAGCTTTTTGCCTTATAAATTTTATTCATTCATTATTGAAAGCTTGGGAGGAGAGAATATTGACTACTAAGATTGTCATTATTGATGATCACCAATTATTTAGAGAAGGTGTCAAACGTATTTTGGATTTTGAAAAATCATTTGAGGTAGTCGCCGAAGGAGACGACGGTGCTGCCGCACTAGATTTAGTACGTACTTATCGTCCTGATGTTGTGATAATGGATATCAATATGCCAAATATAAATGGCGTGGAAGCAACCAGACAGCTTATCGAGGAATTTCCGGAATCTAAGGTTATCATACTATCCATTCATGATGACGAAAACTATGTTACACATGCATTAAAGACAGGGGCAAGCGGATATTTATTAAAAGAAATGGATGCGGATGCATTAGTTGAAGCAGTAAAGGTTGTCGCCGAAGGAGGTTCCTATCTGCATCCGAAAATTACCCATAATCTTGTGAGAGAGTATCGGCGCCTTGCTGCAGAAGAAGCCGGATCAAACGGACAGTTTATACATCAAATTGATATACGCAGGCCGTTGCATCTGTTAACCCGCCGCGAATGTGAAGTTCTGCAATTATTGGCAGACGGGAAAAGCAATCGCGGAATCGGAGAAGCTTTATTTATCAGTGAAAAAACAGTGAAAAATCATGTAAGTAATATCTTGCAAAAAATGAATGCCAACGACCGAACACAAGCAGTCGTATATGCAATTAAAAACGGCTGGGTCGAAGTCCGTTAATTCCTATTCGTTAAAACGTTCCTTTTTAAGGAATGAAGCAAAAATGGCTTTAAGCAAGCCGGCTAAATAGCAGTTGAAATGATGGCAAAAGGAAACGCCGCCGGAATTTGCTCAAAAAGTCACCAAATGAAATAACGGTAAACTATCCTTTTGAACAAGCCATATCAGGAGAAAAGGCTATTTTAATTCGGAGTTTTCCGCTGTAAGTACTATATTGAAGTTAAATTCTATCGTGGTTTAGGATTTTCTTCTTCGAAAGCTCAGTAAGACTTATATGATGAAGGGTACGTCATCCAGGCGGAAAGTGTTTCGTTGACTGTCATTGCCCAACTAAAGGGAAGTTTTTCTTTAGAGTAATTGACTAGAATCGATCCCGAAGAGAAGCGCAGGCGAATTTTTCCTGCGCTTCAGACTGGCACGTGCGCATACGTGAAATATTTTGAAGTATTTGCGCTCTGATCTTTTTATCGAAAATGGTAAGTACATTACAATTTTATACGTGCATGCATAACAGCATTGTGTTGAACATGAATAAGGCCTGTCGTTGCAATGCAGCGAAATGAATGGTAAGTACATTACCAATACGGGTAAAAAAATTAGCCGTGTTCACTTGTATGAGGTTGTTGATCTGCTTTGGAAGCAAAATATTTACGCAAATCATGCTTCATGCGCGTAATCGTAAAAATTTCAATAACGTCAACTTCTTTTAACTCACGAATCATGTCAATCAATTGTTTTTCTTCCCCTGATAGCGCGGTCAGAAAAATGTTTCCATCCCCTTCTTTCAACTGTTTTTCAAAGGCTAACAGCATTTTCTCCAAATAGGAAATATTTCCTTGATTTTTTCCGATTTTTTGTAATAATCTCAACGTTATCTGTTGAATATTTGAATCTGAACCTTCCGTTTCGGAGATCAACATACTTCCCGATTTCCCGTCATGTTCTTTTCCAGATGTGCCTTTTAATATCCAATCAACAGATACTTGAAAAAATTGAGAGAGTGCAATCAACATCGGAGCAGAGGGGGTTTTATTATTATTTTCCCAATCACTAATCAGCCCGGAGGAGCAGTTAATCTCCTTAGCGAGTGAGGACATCGTTAACCCCTGTTTCTTACGCAAACTTCTAATTCGCTCTCCTAAAGAACTCATTCCCTTCCTCCTTCCTTCTTCACAGGTAAAATTACTCTCTTTAAAGAATTTACATATTGTGAAAAATCTCATAAGAGATTATAATAGAAATATGTAAGGAACTACTTACATACCAAGCATAACAAAAATAAAACATGAAGCACATCGGGAATGTATGTTCGTTTATCTGTGATGAATTATCAGATAATATAAAATGTTGGCCCGCTGCCAGAAGAACTCTTATGCACAAGAAAAGTGCGCGCATTATGAGAGAGTTTCACTTTTCCAGTAATATCATCGTTGCTTATACCTTCATCGTAAAACTCATCTTCATGAACAAATGCGCATACAAAACAGCCTCATCTTTTTGATCTTTCATTTTATACGGGTTCAGAATCCCGCCGTGCAGGCAGATTATCGTTCCCTCTTGATTCCGGAAACGGGAACACTTCACTTTCACTTTTTAACGAAATCGAAAGTGTAATCTAATCGCCCTTCATTTTCCTGTTTCGTTAGATAGAAGGGTTATGGAATTTGCACTTAAATAGAAAGGAGATTTATTATGTCTGTCAGAAGGCAAAACATTACTCCATTAGGTTGGGAAATCAAAAAAAGGTTAGCAGAAAAGCGCATGACCCATTCTGAATTTTGCGCTAAGTACAATATCCCGAAAAGCCGTTTATCCGAAATTATTAGCGGAACAAGGGAAAATCACAAATATCGCCAAAGAGTAAAGGATCTTCTCGATATTAAAGACTAGCAATAATTTTAAACGTTTTCATGTAAAAGTTCAATGCAGAGTTGGAATTTTTTTCTGTGGATGGTATAATAAATGGCAGTTACAGACTCTTTTCAAGTTCAACTTTCCTGATGAAGGAGATTCTTTTAAACTAAACCTGATAGGGGGTTCATGCGTAACCTTCTGTCCGGTTTGGCTTTAGCCTGCCACCGATTAGCAAGCGCTTTTCAAATTCGGGACAGCAAGCTTCGGTGTTTATTGCCTATCAAACTTCCGGCCGAATAGCCAACATCGATTCAGTCCCGCTTTTGTTTTTGACTTGACAAATTGTACCTCTCCAAAACTGTATGAATAAACCCCAGAAGGTAGTTTTTATTAAAAAAGATATCCTTCGTTTTATCAACTATTTGTTATGGATAAATGTAATTTTGACCTTTTTGGAATTGAACCTTTATAGTTTCCAAATCGAAATGGAGATGAAGCTCATTGCATAATTCCCCCAAAATAAGCCTTACCCAACTTTTAAATACCCCAAAGAAGAACTTCAATGGCGATTTTGCATACAGCAAAGACCTGCAAAAAATACTTGCCGGAAAACAGCTATTATTTGATGATCATATTGCGTCCAATGAAGAAATTCTCAGGCATTATGATCATGGATATATCTGTTTTCGCAAAGGAATCATCGCCACCGGAAGCGGATTGCAGTGTCTCCGTTGCGGAAATACAGATCCTCATTTTTTTGCCTCCTTTCTTTGTGAACGATGTCAAAAAAACTGCATTTACTGCAGGCGCTGTATTATGATGGGACGTGTCAGCAGCTGTTCCCCTTTGATAAGCTGGTGCGGCCCGGCACCAAAGATCCAATCCAAAAATGAAACACTCTACTGGGAAGGTACATTATCTTCAGGGCAGCAGAAAGCTTCAGAGGCAGTTGCCCGGGCGATCGCGCAAAATCGCGAGCTGTTAGTTTGGGCGGTTACCGGCGCCGGTAAAACGGAGGTACTTTTTAACGGAATCGGGCAAGCTTTGCAAGCCGGGAAACGTATTTGCATCGCCACGCCGCGCACCGATGTTGTCCTCGAATTAACCCCGCGTTTAAAAAAAGTCTTTCCTAATCATCAAGTTGCTTCACTTTACGGCGGCAGCAATGACCGCCATACGTTTGCCGAAATTACAATCAGTACGACTCATCAGTTGCTGCGCTTTTATCATGCCTTTGATGCCGTCATTGTTGACGAAGTCGACGCATTCCCATACACAGTTGAACCAATGCTGCAGTATGCTGTAAAACAAGCGAGAAAACCCGTCTCCGCGATGATCTATTTGACGGCAACACCGAATGAAAGGTGGCAGAGGGAATGTGAAGCCGGGAAAAGAGCTTATGTTACGATTCCGGCACGCTATCACCGCCATCCTTTGCCAGTACCAAAATTTGTCTGGTGCGGGAATTGGGAAAAAAACTTAGGAAAGGGCAGCCTTCCGGCTATTGTACGAGAATGGATAAATGATCATCTTCAAATTGAAAAACAAATATTGCTTTTTATCCCGCAAATTAAATACATCCCTAAAATACTCCCGATTTTACGAAAACTTCACCCGGCGATTGAAGCAGTTCATGCAGCAGACCAGGAAAGAAAAGAAAAAGTGCAAAGGATGCGGGATAAAGAAATACTCGTGCTAGTTACAACAACAATTTTAGAAAGAGGAGTCACATTCCCGAATATTGATGTGGCTGTCCTTGGTGCGGAAGATAAAATATTTAGTGAAAGTGCACTTGTGCAGATTAGCGGCCGTGCAGGACGCAGTTATCAATATCCGACAGGAGAGATCGTATTTTTTCATTTTGGAAAAACAACGGCGATGGTAAATGCTTACCGGCAAATCCGCAACATGAATCAGTTAGCTGAGAAAATGGGATTAATAGATTGATGTTTAAGAGGCGCGGCTGCCCCCTAAAATAGGCGGGGGCAGCAGTTCGATGTGAATACGGATCCCCGCTTTCTCTGGTAACAGCAGTTGAGAAAGGGGTAAAGGAGTATTTTTTGATAATAAAAAGAAGCTATTTGTAAAGAGTTTTTATTTTAGTGTTTTTTCAGAATCAGGTATCTGGCTTAGAAAAGTAGCCTGAGCAATCTTTTTACACTCTTCACAAGTTACACTGTCTAAATGACGGAACCGAATATTTTTTAAATCTCTTTTTGTAAAAGTATAGAATCTATTATACTTAAATCCGCATTCACAATAGTTTTGATCTTTTACAATATGTATGATTCCTGTCTTCTTACATTGAAATGTGGGGAAATGCATTGGAGGAACCCTCTTTTCTTTTTATTTCTCTTTCTCATCTTACTTTCTTTTTTTCATTTTGTAAAAAATTTGTCTCCCCTGAAAATACACTTTTTAAGTTGTGAAAAGAAAAAGAAAGCTGTTATTAACACTATCTTACACGAATAGAACTCCTGATAAAATATATTTTTATTTACGTAATAAAAAAAGTTAGGAAAAAAGAGGCGAAAAATTTGAAAATATTTACAAATGAACGTTGCGTTTATTGTCATGAAGAACTGTCCCAAAAAATAGGCTGGTCTGATTTATTTACCAAAAAAAGCGCGGTAATGTTATGCGAAGCATGTATAGCGAAACTGGAAGAAATAGCTGGAGAACGCTGTGAAATTTGCGACCGTCCTTTTTCAGCGCTGGCGGAACGTTACCGGACCGGCAACCGCTGCTATGATTGCCTGCGTTGGGAAGAAGACAGCAAATGGCGGGAAGTCTTACAGAAAAATAGTTCTATCTTTGTCTATAATACTTTTTTTCAAGAGATCCTCAATCAATTTAAGTTTCGCGGCGATTACCAGCTTGCTTGTGCCTTCGCTCCTTACATAGGGAAAAAATTACGCGAACTCGAGTACGATTATTTGGTTCCGATTCCGCTAAGCAAAGAAAGAGCCTGCGAACGGGGATTTAATCAGGCAAAAGCACTATTAGATGCATGCGGGTATTCTGGATCCCTGTTTCTTTCAAGAACGTATAGTGAAAAACAATCAAAAAAATCCCGCTCAGAACGAATCCAACTCCCGCAGGTATTTCATCTGCAAACGAATCTTCCACTTAACGATAAACGGATTCTCTTAATAGATGATGTCTATACTACAGGCTCAACGCTCCACCACGCTGCGAAAATACTTAGAGAAGCAGGCGCTTCATCCGTCTGCTCCCTGACGTTAGCGAGGGGGTGACAGGTTTTGTTTCTCGTTTCCGTCCTGCAAGCTAGTGACTAAACAATTATCAACAAAAATAGCTTGTGTCCTAATTTCTGAAGTTTATGACCCTTGTTTTTCGAAATTACAGACCACCAGGAAGATAAGGAAAAAGTCCTATGAAAAATAAACAGGAGAGAATTCGTTTTCCATTTTCACAATTCTTTTCTAAATGTATAATGAATGTAACAACAAGTTGACAGGGAGAGAAAACAGATGGAAGAATTGGCAAATTGTCCTCGTTGCGGAGCTGTCTTTGTGAAATCACAATTTCGTGACTTATGTCCTGATTGCTGGAGAGAGGAAGAAGAAGCTTATGAAACGATCTATCACTTTTTACGTAAACGAGAAAACCGCGCGGCAACGATCCAACAAGTAGTAAAAGGAACAGGCGTGGAGGAATCTCTCATCTTAAAATTCATTCGTACAGGCCGCTTAAAAATCACTCAGTTCCCGAATCTTGGCTATCCATGCGACCGCTGCGGCAGAATCATCCGTGAAGGTAAAATCTGCAAGAAATGTGCGGAGGAACTTCGCCGTGATTTAAAGGTCGCAGAATTTGAGGAAGAGCGAAAAGCGGAAATACGCAGGCAAACTTATTTAGCCGAGAAAAACAGTGAGAAGGACAATTTTTTGAAATAGATGTCTTAACCCTTAAAATATTCAAAGATAAACGATCAAATTATTAAAAAAAATTACATAATAGCCGATAAAAAAATAATGATACGTCCGGTTGAGAGAAAGAGGTGGACAAATAAGTGAAAATAAATCAAATTGGTTCTTCGGGAATCAATCCATATCAACGGCAATTAAATAAGCAGGAAAACATTAATAAAAAAGCAATTCAATCAGAGGACAAAATTGAAATTTCGCATACAGCAAAGGAAATGCAACTTGGTTCAACGTATGCGGCGCAGCGTCAGGAAAAAATTAATGCATTAAAAATGCAAGTGGAAAACAGCACCTACAAAATCAATCCACAGCAACTTGCAAAGGCAATTGCCAATTATTATAAAGTGTGAATAACAATAATTAACAAAAATAGACAGGGAGATCCGTGAGGATTTACAACAAGTTATAAGCGGTATAATGATTCAATAATGTGCCATGTTGACACTAAGAATGAAAGACACTCATACTTTGCTGTAATTGTATTACATTTCAAACTGTGAAATGATCGCAAATAGCAGGAACTTTTTTTACGCTAATTTTTCTTTTATATAGGTATGAGATCAGCAAGGAACAACATGGTTTTTGAAAAAATGCCATACCCTGATAATACCGGGTAAAAAAAGGAGGCGAAGTAAATGACTGCAGAGGTGCTTATCACTTCGTTAGAAAAGCTGTTGGCATTGCATAAAAGCTTATTGGAAGTGGCTGTACAGAAAACAACCGTTATAAAAAATGGGGATATTGGATCGCTTCAGCAGCTATTAAAGGACGAGCAGATGCATGTCGCAGCGATTCAAAAGGTCGAAATGATGCGGCAGGAAACGGTGCATACATTTGTAAAAAACAAGCAGACTCCGACTGTTCATGATTGCTTAAAATATGTCAGCAAAGAGGAAGAGAAAAAAATCACTTTGGTCACAGCACAATTAACAGACGTAATAACAGCCTTAAAGGAGCAAAATGAATTAAACCAGCAATTAATTCATCACTCCTTGCAATTTGTTAATATGTCACTGCAGTTAATAAGACCGCAGCCGAATGCAATGAATTATAGTCCGCCTACAAAAAAACAACGTCCTCCTAAAGAAACACCGGGATTATTTAATTCACAAGCATAAAGTGAAACTTCCTTCAGTGTGGGGATTTTCAAAGTACGGGACGTTTCGTATTTAGTCGGTCTTCATCCCCAACTGAAGGTAAGTCAATAATCTGGGATCAAGCGATTTTTTCGGGATGGTATCCAAGATGAATAGAAAACTCTAGAATATAAAGTGAGGAATGATTATGCGTTCAACCTTTATGGGGCTTGAGATAGCGAGACGGGGCATGTTTACTCAGCAAAGTGCCCTTAATACAGTCGGGCAAAATATTGCCAATGCCAATACACCCGGTTATTCGAGGCAGCGTGTCAATTTTCAGTCAACATCGCCTTATCCGGCAATGGGATTAAATCGCGTACAGCTTCCGGGACAGACGGGGACTGGTGTCGAAGCTGGTTCCGTACAACGAATTCGCGAAGGCTTTCTCGACTTACAATTTCGCGTCGAAAATAATAAATTCGGTTATTACGGAACATTAAGTGAGTCATTAACAAAGATGGAAGAAATCATGAATGAACCGAGCGAAAGCGGCTTGCAAAATACAATGGATAAATTTTGGGCTTCCTTACAGGACCTGGCGAGCCATTCCGAGAATACTGGAGCACGGGATGTCGTTGCTGCCAACGGGCAAATGGTTGCCGACACATTGAATTACTATCATAATTCGCTTTATCGCGTGCAGCAAGATATCGGCAAGCAAATAAACGTCAAAGTTCAGGAAATAAATTCGTTAGTTGATAATATTGACAAAATCAACCAGCAGATTTCGAAAATTGAACCGCACGGTTATTTGCCAAATGATTTATATGACCAGCGTGATCAGATGGTCGATCAACTGTCATCATTAGTCAATATTAAAGTAACAAGCGTCAAACCAACTAATTACGGGAATGCAAAAGAATACGCGGAAGGGTTATATAACATTGAACTTGTTCAGGAAGACGGCAATTCTTTTAATCCTCCTGTCAATTTAATCAGTGTCAGTAAAGCTTCCGGGATTATCGGCACCAATAAATTAACCGTTTCAGACGACGATGGAGACGGGACGTTGAACGGACTGGTTTCAAGTGTAAAAGTAGGCAATACCGAACTTGCTTCCTTTAATTTTTCCGGGGAGCTTTCCGCTTTAATTGAAAGCTACGGTTATACGGATGGAACAGAAACCTACGGTTTTTACCCGGATATGCTGCAGAAATTGAATGATTATACGGAAGCGTTTGTGAATGAATTTAATACGATTCATCGTGAAGGATATGACTTAAACGGGCAACCGGGAACAGACTTTTTTGTTCTGGATCCTGAGTTAGGAGACAATCCTGCGCAGCAGATCAAAGTCAGTGATGCAATCCTCGAAGATTCGTCTTTAATTGCCGCTTCTTTAACTTCGACAGGCGGTTCCGGTGATAACGACAATGCCCACCATCTGGCGGAAATAAATAAAAAGGCCTTCTCCGAATACGAAACAAGAAGTATTTTACCGGATAATATGTCCGGCTCACTCGACAGTTTTTACGCCGGCATTATCGGCAAGCTGGCGGTTGATTCACAAGGAACACAAAAAAACGCCAACAACTCACTTACATTAACAGATTCCGTTAATACAAACCGGCAATCGGTCAGCGCGGTTTCCCTGGATGAAGAAATGACCGATCTTGTCCGCTTTCAGCACGCATATAACGCAGCAGCGCGGACGATTACGGTGATGGATGAAATGTTTGATAAAATTATTAACGGCATGGGCATTGTCGGAAGGTAGAGGTGAATAAATGATGCGCGTTACACAATCGATGTTAGCAAGTAACATGCTAAGAAATTTAAGTAATAGTTATGAACGGCTCGGGAAACTGCAAACGCAGCTTGCCACAGAAAAAAAATTCTCAAAGCCGTCTGATGATCCGGTTGCGGCAATGATGGGTTTATCCTATCGCACAGATGTCGCCCGCATTGCGCAATATACAAGAAATATCGGCGAGGTTAGAAACTGGGTTGACAGCACGGATGATGCGCTTGATAATGCAGTTTCCGCTTTGCAGCGGATCAGTGAACTTGCGGTTGAAGCTAGTAACGATCCGTTAGATGCAGAACAAAAAAGCTATATTGCTAAAGAGATCTCTGAATTAAAAACACATTTAAGTAATATTGCTGATACGAAGGTTGGCGGTAAATTTATTTTTAACGGAACGCAGACAAACAGGCGTCCTTCAAGTGAAGGTTTTTCAACAGGTGAAATTCAAGTTGAGGTATTCGAGGGGATTAAAATCCCATTAAACATAGAAGGCCGGCCCCTATTTGAAGAGTTAATTGGTAATACAGGCGGAGCAATTAATGATTTAATTACTTCCCTTGAAAATGATGATACAGATATTGCAACTCAAATTGATAAAATTAATGCAGTTATTGACCAATTTGTAGAAGCCCGTGCTACGATTGGAGCAAAGCAAAATCGTGTTGATTTAATTGAAGCCCGGCTTGGACAACAGGATGTTTTATCAAAGCGGATCATGTCAGATAATGAAGACATTGATATTGAGAAAACAATTACGGAACTTACAACGCAGGAAAGTATTCACCAGGCAGCACTTAGTGTTGGATCCCGGATTATTCAGCCTTCCCTTGTTGACTTTTTACGATAAAAATAATCCGGCTTTTTATCGCAGATTAAGGGGCAGTAATACCCCCGCCTCAATATGGAGGTAAGACCAATCATGTTAGGCGGGGGATAAACTGCCCCTAAAGGCCCGATTGGTGAAATAAGGTTTTTCTTAGGGCTTCAGCCCTTAGAAAAATCAATCAGGCTCTGCGTGACTCACCATCAGTGGGGGATGAAGGCCGACTAAAGGCTCAGGCGTCCTGTTGCAATGTCGGCACTAGTACGTCCTGTACGTCGAAAAACCCCCACTGATGGAAGTTTCACTTTATATTCAAGATTTACAACATTATGGAGAAAAAGCTATCTATCAGCGATAGCTTTTTTTCGGATATTTTCAAAAAATATAATACATATACCAAATAAAAAAATGCTTCAAATTGGAGGTGGGTGCGATGACGATGCCGCAACTTCACATGCAGTCACAATTTATTCAATTAGGATTACAGATACAGAAGGCACAACAGTCAATTGAACAGCCAAAAGCGGAGCTTTCAATCGAACAACCGGCGGCAATTTTAGAAATTGAGACGACTCCCGGTAAATTATATATCGACCAGACGGAAGCACGAGCAGATATTGATTTAAAATCCGTCCGCAGGAGGGTTGAAGAATTTGCCCAAAATGGTTACAGGGATTGGTTAAAAGGTATAGCGAGAAGAGCCCGCCAAGGCAGAGAATTAAAGGATATTCATAAAGCAGGCAACCCGATTGCCGCGCAAGCGAAAGAAAATAGTACGAAGCCGTTAGGACAGTATACAATTGCCTGGATTCCTTCCTATTTTAGTGTAAAACTGCATTATGAACCGGCAAAAGTGGACATCCGGGCAATTCCGCAAAAGCCGCGGATTGAAGCAGAGATTCATAAACCAATTCATGAATATATTCCGGGGGATGTCAAGATGTATATTGATCGCTGGAATAAACTTGATATTGAAGTGGTAAATTTATTTGATGAAAAGGGCTGACATATATGGAAATTGAATCAAAATTTTTCGGGAGACAAGTAATTGCAGAAGACGATATTTATCATTTTACAGCGGGAATTCCCGGGTTTTGCGAAGAAACAAAATTTGTTCTCTTTCCACTCGTCAATACTCCGCTTTTCGTGTTGCAGTCGATTCAGACTAAGGAAGTTGCTTTTATTATGACGGAGCCATTTATTTTTTTTCGTGATTATGAATTTGAACTTGCTGAGGAAGAAAAGGATTATCTGCAAATTAAAGAGAAGCAGTCAGGCATAACTGTGTATGTAATTTTAAACGTCAAGGAACCATTTACAAAAACCACAGCTAATCTCCAGGCTCCAGTAATTATTAATGAAACAGCAAAACTTGGCAAGCAGATTATTTTAACAAACAACGACTATTGCACGAAGCATCTCCTTATTCCAGCAGCAGTGAAGGGGGAAAAATAATGCTTGTCCTTTCCAGAAAATTAAAGGAATCCATTATGATTGGTTCTGATATTGAAATTACCGTATTAGCAATCGAAGGGGATCAAATTAAACTAGGCATCCAGGCTCCTAAAAATATTGATATTCACCGTAAAGAAATTTATATTACGATTCAACGGGAAAACAGTAACGCAATGAAAACAGAATCATTAAATCCAATTACGTCTTACTTTCAAGGTAAAAACTGAGTACGGATTATTTATTCTTAAATCATAAAAACTAAACTAAACATCCATGACCCGCCGGAGTCACAAACTCTGGATGAAAATATTATTTTCCTATCAAAATATATAATTTTTTTCTTAAATGTCTAAAACATAATCAAACAGAGTCGATATAAACGGTGTATCGGAAAACAGTTACTTAAGGCGGCCGACTTAAGTCCTGTAATTCAAATAATAATTTCCACATGGAAGTGGAAAGAAAAACTCAAGGAGGAAACAAACATGATTATCAATCATAATATTGCGGCTTTAAACACACACCGCCAGCTTTCCATTGCAACAAATGCACAATCTAAAAACATGGAAAAATTATCTTCAGGCATGCGCATCAACCGTGCCGGCGACGATGCAGCAGGTCTTGCTATCTCTGAAAAAATGCGTGCTCAAATCCGTGGTTTGGATCAGGCCAGCCGTAACGCGCAAGACGGTATTTCTTTAATTCAAACAGCAGAAGGTGCGGCTAACGAATCTCATGCTATTTTACAGCGTATGCGTGAATTAGCTGTACAAGCTGCCAATGATACAAACGATGATACTGTTGACCGCGATGCTTTGCAATTAGAAGTAGATGAATTAATTAATGAATTAGACCGGATTGATTCGGATACAAAATTTAATGGAAAAGATTTGTTCGGTGGAACCTTCAAGATTCATATCGGTCCGGATGGTACATCTCAATCTCTAGATGTAGCTGTTGACAGTGTTGATTCAGGAACATTATTAGGTGCATCTGCTTTAAGCATTGCTAATCAAACTTCTGCGACATCAGCAATTGATACGATTAACAGTGCTATTAATACTCTTTCTACATCCAGAGCAAATTTAGGTGCTTGGCAAAATCGTTTGGAGCACACAATCAACAACTTAAACAATGCGTCCGAAAACTTATCAGCTGCAGAATCCCGTATTCGTGATGTTGATATGGCAAAAGAAATTATGGATCAAACAAAGAATTCGATTCTTGCTCAAGCTGCACAAGCTATGCTTGCTCAAGCTAATCAGCAGCCGCAGGGAGTATTACAACTTCTACGATAATGAAATAAATCCAAGTGTTTAGAATAAGGCCTTAGAATATTTATTCTAAGGCCTTTATTAATATTACGGAATGAAATGAGGTTTTCAAATGACTGCAAAAGTGTCTCTATGCATGATAGTAAAAAATGAGGAGAGAAGCCTACGTCATTGTTTAGACAGTGTAAAGAATAAGGTTAATGAAATAATTATCGTAGATACCGGGTCGACAGACGCTACTAAAGAAGTCGCCAAAGAATATAACGCTATTATTAAAGAATACGCATGGAATGATGACTTTTCAGCAGCGAGAAATTATTCGATAAGTTTTGCAAGTAATGAATATATATTAATAATGGATGCCGATGAAGTGTTAGATCAGGAGTTAGACATCAAAAAAGAAATTGCACGAGATCTGGATTATTATATTTTACATATTAAAAATTATGACAGTGATGGACATACTTCCAATCATCAGGCGATAAGGTTGTTCAAAAATAATATTGGTTTACAGTATGGCGGGAGTATTCATGAACACTTGCAGATCAATTTTACTCATAGCAAAGATACTATTAATGGGTATATTCATCATTTTGGTTATTTAAATGAAGTAGTAAAATATAAAAAGAAAGAAAAAAGAAACAAAGACCTTCTCATAAAAGAAGTAAAGTTAAACCCTAGCGGCTATAATTATTATAATTTAGGTAAACAATTAAAAATAGAAAGTAATTATCCGGAAGCTTTAAAAAACTTTCAAAAAGCATTTAACAAAAGCAAAGGAAAAACCTATTTATCTAATTTGGTTTATCACTTAGCGGATTGCCTGCGTCATTTGCGAAGATTTAACGAGGCACTTCATGTCCTAAAAGATGCGACAGCTGTATATCCCGAACATACAGATTTATTTTATCTGCAAGGCTTAATTTATTTAGATTTAAAATACTATTCGGAAGCGATTCATGCATTTCAGCACTGTCTGAAACTGGGAGATTCAAAAGAGTCTAACTCTATCAGCGGTACTGGTGGATATCTATCCTGCTATGCCTTAAGTATGGTTTACAAACAAGTTGGTGACAGAGTTAAGTCGTTTGAATTTGCATATCAATCTTTAAAAGAACAAAAATCTAATTTTAAAAGTTGCCTTTTTTA
>JAGKQJ010000078.1 GCA_017898095.1 Bacillaceae bacterium Marseille-Q3522
GATCAGGTAGATAGGTCTGGGGTGGAAGCGTGGTGACACGTGGAGCTGACAGATACTAATCGATCGAGGACTTAACCAAAATGAAAAGCGGAGGCGTCTTGAACAGCCGCGACAAGCTTAAGACGAGCAACGATAAAGTCCGCTTTTTGACTTTAACGTTGCTTGGCTTAAGACCTCGAGCGGCTAGACGCCGGAGCTAGATCAAGAAAAGCGGAGGCGTCTTGAACAGCCGCGACAAGCTTAAGACGAGCAACGATAAAGTCTGCTTTTTGACTTTAACGTTGCTTGGCTTAAGACCTCGAGCGGCTAGACGCCGGAGCTAGATCAAGAAAAGCGGAGGCGGCTTTTACAGCCACCAAAGCAAAACAAAAAGGCAGATTACCGGAAATGTGTTCTTCTTCCAAAAGCATTATCTAGTTTTGAGGGAACAAATTCATAAAATTCTCTTGAAAAAAAGGAAAAAGACAGTATAATAAATAGTGTCTTTTGAAAAAATAGTCTGGCGGCGATGGCGAGAAGGTCACACCCGTTCCCATCCCGAACACGGAAGTTAAGCTTCTTTAGCGCCAATGGTAGTAAGGGGTTTCTCCTTGCGAGAGTAGGACGTTGCCAGGCTATTTTATTATTGCCGCGGGGTGGAGCAGTCTGGTAGCTCGTCGGGCTCATAACCCGAAGGTCGCAGGTTCAAATCCTGCCTCCGCAATTGTAAATTAGGAGGGACAAGACAAATTGTGTATCGTTTGTCTTGTCTCTCTTTTTAATTAAAGAGGATATTATGCCGGCTAGTAATATTACAAAATCAGCAGCAGATCAGGTTTGGTGTAAGCAGTGTTTTGCTCAATTAGTAAAAATCATGTACACTACAAGTATGTCAAAGATATTTCTGAGGCGGGTAAAAGGGGATACAATCGATGTGTACGTTCATTTCAAATAATTCGGTCGATACATTGCAATTTGCAAAAAAAATAGCATTATATCTTGATGCTGGTGATGTAATAACGCTAGAAGGAGATCTTGGGGCGGGAAAAACGACGTTTACGAAAGGATTGGCTGAAGGATTGGGGATAAAAAAAACGGTCAACAGCCCGACTTTTACCATCATTAAAGAATATCATGGAAGACTTCCGTTATATCATATGGATGTCTACCGTTTGCAGGATTCCAGCGAAGATTTAGGATTTGAAGAGTATTTTGAAGGAGACGGTGTCACGGTGATTGAATGGGCCCATTTAATTGAGGAACAACTGCCAAAAAAATTGTTGCAAATCTCTCTTTTTCATGAAGGAGAAGACAAAAGGAAGTTTATCCTTACACCAAAAGGAACGAGATATGAACAATTATGCAGGGAGCTTTTATCATGACCATATTAGCAATAGATACATCAAACAGTCCTTTAGGCATTGCACTTTTGAAGGATAATAAGGTGCTTGGGGAATACTTAACAAATGTGAAAAAAAATCATTCCATTCGTGTAATGCCTGCAATTGAAAAACTAATGCATGATTGTGAGGTAACTCCGGAACAATTAACAAAAATAGTTGTTGCAAAAGGGCCTGGCTCTTATACGGGAGTAAGAATAGGGGTAACAATCGCAAAAACGTTAGCATGGACCTTACAGATTCCGCTTGTTGGTATTTCCAGTTTAGAAGTTGCCGCAAGTACAGGAAGATATTTTCACGGATTCATTGTTCCATTCTTTGATGCGAGAAGAGGACAAATTTATACCGGTCTTTATGAATTTAAAAAAGGTGACTTGCATGTTATTTGTGAGGACACGCTTGTACAATGTGAAGAATGGGCAAGTTTTTTAACGAAGAAAAACAGGCCTATTTTATTAGTAGGAAATGATTTGCCTTTACATAGAGAAACTTTTGCAAAGGTTCTGGGAGAAGATGTCACTTATGCTTCCGTGACGGAATTAAATCCACGCCCTGCGGAATTGGCATTGTTAGGGAAAGAAAAACCAGGAGAAGAAATCCATTCATTTGTACCTAACTATATTCGTTTAGCGGAAGCAGAAGCAAAGTGGCTTGCTGCGAACAAAAAAGGGATGTAACCGGATTGGATGTAAAAAGATGAGAGAGACATTACAATTTCGTTATATGACAGAGGAAGATATTGAAGAAGTTTTAGAAATTGAGCGGCTGTCTTTTTCCGTACCATGGACCAGGGAAGCTTTTTATTATGAACTTCAGGAAAATCGCTTTGCCGTTTATTTGGTATTACTACATAAAGAATCAATCATAGGTTATTGCGGTTCCTGGATAGTGATGGATGAGGCGCATATTACCAATGTAGCTATACTTCCCGAATATCGCGGTAAAAAATTTGGGAGAGCATTAATGGAAAAAATTATGAATGTTGCAAGGGAAATGGGGGCAAAAAGGATGACTCTTGAGGTCCGTGTTTCTAATCATATCGCACAGTCTTTATATCGAAAGTTTGGTTTTCAAAATGGTTCGATTCGGAAAAATTATTATTCAGATATTAAAGAAGACGCACTAGTAATGTGGGTGAACTTATAATGAAAAAAAAACAATATATTTTAGGAATAGAGACAAGCTGTGATGAAACAGCGGCAGCAATTATTAAGGATGGTCATGAATTAATTGCGAACGTTGTTGCATCACAAATTGAAAGTCATAAGCGATTTGGCGGGGTGGTGCCCGAGATAGCATCCCGTCATCATGTAGAACAAATTACGATTGTATTGGAAGAAACATTAAACCAAAGCGGGCTTGACTATAAAGATATTGATGCGATAGCTGTCACAGCGGGTCCGGGACTTGTGGGAGCATTATTAATCGGTGTAAACGCAGCAAAGGCAATAGCATTTGCACATTCGATTCCGCTTATCGCCGTACATCATATTGCAGGTCATATTTATGCAAACCGACTAGTAGTGGAAATGGAGTTCCCGCTATTGGCATTAGTTGTTTCAGGAGGGCATACAGAGCTTGTTTATATGGAAGAACATGGGCATTTTGAAGTTATTGGGGAAACAAGAGATGACGCTGCAGGAGAAGCATACGATAAAGTAGCGAGAACACTTCATCTTCCCTATCCGGGAGGACCGCAGATTGACCAGCTGGCAAAGTCTGGAAAAGCTAATTTACCACTTCCCCGTGCCTGGCTTGAAGAGGATTCTTTCGATTTTAGTTTTAGCGGTCTTAAATCGGCAGTGATCAATACAATTCATAACGCTGACCAGCGCGGAGAACAAATCCTGCCGCAGGATTTAGCAGCCAGTTTCCAGGAAAGTGTGATTGAAGTTCTTGTTACAAAAACGTGTAATGCAGCAAAAAAATATCGGGTGAAGCAGGTGCTGGTGGCCGGAGGAGTTGCCGCTAATAAAGGTTTAAGAGCTGCGTTGGAAAAAGCTTTCTCGCAAATGAAAGATATCGAATTAGTCATTCCCCCGATAGCACTTTGCACGGATAATGCGGCGATGATTGCAGCAGCAGGCAGTGTATTTTATGAAAAAGGACAAAGAGCTGGATTCGAGTTAAATGCAAATCCAAATCTTGATTTAACGTTTCATAACAGCTCAACAAAAAGGGTGTTACCATTCTGCCAGTAAACTCGTTTCAATAAAGTGAAACTTCCATCAGTGGGGGTTTTTCGACGTACAGGACGTACTAGTGCCGACGTTGCAACAGGACGCCTGCGCCATTAGTCGGCACACGTCCCCCACTGATGGTTAGCCACGCGGAGCCTGACTAATTTTTCTAAGAGCTGAAGCTCTAAGAAAAACCTTGTCGCGCAGAGCCCGATTGATTTTTCTAAGGGCTGAAGCCCAAAGAAAAACCTTGTTTCACCAATCGGGCTTTTAGGGGCAGTTTTCCCCCGTCTAAAACGATTGTTTACACCTCCATTTTTGAGGCGGGGGTATTACTGCCCCTTAATCTGCGATAAACGAAAATACTTGGAAATTCGGCAGAGGCTCTGTCTAATTTTAAAATTATAGCTAATCAATGCTGAAATAAGAGGTGGGAGTTTCCACCTTTTAAATTGAAAAAATATATGGAAAGACTCGCTAAATTGAGCGGGTCTTTTTTACTGGTAAGAAAGTTGGTGAATGAATAATTGGGGATTTTTTTCAACATGTTACGAACTGTGGATAACCTGTATTCCCGAATCAATGGAAAACGAAATGATGTGGATAAAATAGATTGCGGTTGTGGATAATGTGGAAAAAGTGTGTGGATGTTGCTGTTATCATAGTTAGTATGTGGATAAGTTTGTGGATTCTTTCGTTTTTAAAGATAAAGTGACACTGTTCTATTAGACCTATATTTGACAGTGAGTTTGTTATTGTAAGGACAATGTTACTATTCTTACCACAGTAACAAACGGAAAGGAGGAGATCCCTTTCCGCTGTTCCACTGTTGTTCATTACAATATATTGTTGCACATTTTGCCCTCACTTCTCCCTTATCTTGTAAGAAGGGGGAAGGGATTGTGAATAGCAAAGTTTATTGTTCAGAAAGATCTGTCCATTCGTCTAATTGTTCTTCGAGCTCTAATTTCAAATTCTCTGTTTCTTTATGCAATTTGTTCACTTTTTCATGATCTTGAAAAATATCGGGCTCGCACAGGAGCTTTTCATTTTCTGCAATATTTTTTTCTAATTCTGCAATTTTCTTCTCAAGCTGCTCAATTTTTCGCAATCGTTGACGCTCTTGTTTTTTTAATTCTTTATCAAGATAATAATCATTTTTTTCCGGTTGATTATTTTTTATTGATTCCGTTTTATCTTTCTTTGCCAGTGCCTCTAACTCTATCTGTTCTTGTTTTTTCTCCAGGAAGTAATCATAATCTCCCAAATATTCGGTAGTGCCGCTTTTATTTAATTCAACAACTTTAGATGCAATTCTGTTAATAAAATAGCGGTCATGAGAGACAAACAATATCGTTCCGGGATAATTGATAAGTGCATTTTCCAGTATTTCTTTACTATCCAAATCAAGATGATTTGTCGGCTCGTCCAATATTAACAAATTTGCCTTCTCCATCATGAGCTTTGCCAATGCAAGACGTGCTTTTTCCCCTCCGCTTAACGCGGAGACTGTCTTAAGGACATCATCACCGGAAAAAAGAAAATTACCAAGAATGGTGCGAATTTCTTTTTCGTTTTTTAAAGGGTAGTCATCCCATAATTCGTTCAAGACACGTTTATTTGATGTTAATTCGGATTGTTCTTGATCATAATAGCCGATTGTTACATTTGCCCCATAACGGATTTCTCCAGTTATCGCAGGCAGTTTTTTAATAATGGTTTTCAGTAAAGTTGACTTTCCGACACCGTTAGGTCCGATGAGTGCAATACTGTCTCCTCTTGATACTTGAAAAGAAATGGACTTTGAAACAGGCGCTTTTTCATAACCTACGGCAAGGTCTCTAATTGTAAGAACATCATTTCCTGATTGCCGATCCACCTGAAAGCTGAATGCTGTAGATTTTTCTTCACCGGCAGGGCGTTCCAGCAGTTCCATTCTTTCGAGTTGTTTACGTCTGCTTTGCGCTCTTTTTGTCGTGGAGGCACGGGCGAGATTTCGTTGGACAAAATCTGTCAGCTTTGCAATTTCATCTTGCTGTTTCTCATAAAGTTTTACGTCGCGCTCATAGTTCTCTGCTTTTTGTTTTAAAAAAGCACTGTAGTTTCCTTGAAACTTTTTTAATTGTCGGTGTGAAAGTTCGTATACTTGTGAGACAACCTTATCAAGAAAATAGCGGTCATGAGAGACGATTAATATAGCACCGGAATAGCCTTGTAAGTATTGCTCGAGCCAGGAAAGTGTTTCGATATCAAGATGGTTTGTTGGTTCGTCAAGAATGAGAAGATCAGGCTTGGCCAGCAATAGTTTACCGAGCGCTAATCTTGTCTTTTGTCCGCCGCTCAAGGATGAAATTGGAGTCGAGTAATCAAATGATTGAAAGTTTAACCCATGCAGTACCGAACGTATATCAGCTTCATATTGATACCCGCCTTGATCTTTAAATTGTAGTTGTGAAAGATCGTATTCTTTTAATATTTTTTCGTAAAAAGCCTGATCATTAAAAATTTTCGGGTTCGCCATTTGCTGTTCCAGAGAGCGGAGTTTTGCCTCAAGGTTTAGCAAAGGTTCAAAAATCGATAGCATCTCATCCCAAATAGAACGCTCAGATTCCAATCCTGTGTTTTGCGCCAAATATCCGATAGAGATATTTTTCGGTTGAATGATGTCGCCGCTATCGTAAGCGATTTGCCCGGCAAGAATTTTTAAAAATGTCGATTTGCCGGCACCGTTCCGGCCAACCAGGGCGACCCGGTCATTTGTTTGGATTTCCATTTTAATATTCGATAAAATGACATCAGCGCCAAAATTTTTTCCCAATTGTGTAACTTGTAATAAAATCATTCGTTTATTCCCCTCAATATGTTAAAGTGAATGTATAAGTTCGATTTTTTAAAAAAAATGAAGCAGGCGGCATGTAAAGTTTTTCTGGCTATCGTATGCACATTTTCACTTGGAATCGGCCAGTGAAAAAGTACTGTCAGCTTCCGGGCTATTTTACATAAGAGCACTATAAGAAGATGCTCAAAAACACACCAAATAATTTGCTGCAAATATTTTCATTTACTTTTGAACTTCCACTTTATTTGCGGTTGGTGAAATGTTAACAACTTTTCTACTATAAAACAGTGTAACCTATTCAAATAGGAACGGCAATAAAGGAGAAAAGCTGAAAATTGTGAAAGAGACTACAAAGTATTACTCATTTGGTGTAAAATAGTGTATTATTTGTATAGAGGTGTTCGGCATGGCAGAATGGAATCATTTTAATAAAGACGGAAGAGCAAAAATGGTGGATATAACGAATAAACCCAAGACAGAACGTTTAGCGAAAGCGGCGTCCAGTGTAGTTGTGAGTGAAGAAGTCTATGAAAGTATTACTTCCGGGTCCATTAAAAAAGGAGATGTATTGGCTGTTGCGCAAATTGCTGCTATCATGGGAAGTAAAAGAACCTCTGAATTGATTCCAATGTGCCACCTTCTTCCTTTAACGGGTGTTGATGTTTCGTTTTCCTGGGAAAAGCATGATAATAAGTATCATCTTATCATTATTGTAACGGTGAAAACAATCGCAAGTACGGGAGTAGAAATGGAAGCGTTAACAGCTGCTTCGATAAGTGCCATAACGGTTTATGATATGTGCAAAGCCATCGATAAAGGTATGATCATTGGCCCTACGTATCTTATCGAAAAGAAAGGCGGAAAAAACGGCGATTTTAAGAGAGAGGAAACAATTTCAGAAAATAATAATAGGGTAGGGGATTTAGAATGACAAATGAAACAATGAAAATACCACAAGCTACAGCAAAACGATTGCCTTTATATTATCGTTTTTTAAAAAATTTACATTCTTCAGGTAAGCAGCGGGTGTCATCCGCGGAATTAAGTGATGCAGTGAAAGTTGATTCAGCAACGATTCGGAGAGATTTTTCTTATTTTGGGGCATTAGGAAAAAAAGGCTATGGTTATAATGTTAATTATTTGCTTTCTTTTTTTCGGAAAACACTTGATCAAGATGAATTGACAAAAGTGGCGTTAATTGGAGTTGGTAATTTAGGAACCGCCTTACTGAATTATAATTTTATGAAAAATAATAATATGAAAATTGAATGCGCATTTGATGTTGATGAAGAAAAAGTTGGTACGAAAGTAAGTAATGTTACAATTTATAATTTGGATGATTTAGAAAAAGTGTTGGGGGAAACAGATATTCAAGTTGCGATCGTAACCGTGCCCGCTACTGCTGCACAGCTAATTACGGACCGGTTGGTTCATGCGGAGATAAAGGGAATATTAAATTTTACACCTGCAAGATTAACAGTACCTCCGGAAATCCGTGTTCATCATATTGATTTAGCTGTTGAATTACAATCGCTCATTTATTTTTTGAAGCATTATCCAATGGGGGCGGATGAGGAAGAAGAACCGGTGGAAGAAGAATAATAAGTGTTATATAATTGCATTAATAGTACAATGAAAGCACTATAATGTAGTTGAAGATAGTAAAAAATCGGGTATGATAAATATTACGGAGGTGAAAAAATTGTTTTCTAATATCGGGCCAGGCAGTTTATTTTTGATTGTAATTGTTGCTCTATTGATTTTTGGACCGAAGAAGCTCCCTGAGCTGGGAAAAGCAGCCGGCAGTACTTTACGGGAATTTAAAAAAGCTACCAGAGGGTTGGCAGAAGATGAAGATGAGCGTAAGTAAAAAAGTGACGGGTTATAAAGATATGACAATTGTAGAGCACATTGAGGAATTGAGAAGACGACTTATCGTGGCTATCGTTTTCTTCTTCTTTGCGACCATTGCCGGCTTTTTTCTAGCACAGCCTATCATTGTTTATTTGCAAAATGCGGATGAGGCTAAAGAGCTGACAATGAACGCTTTTAAATTGACAGATCCGATCAAAATTTATATGCAAGTAGCTTTTTTAGTCGGCTTTATCTTCAGCTTACCAATGTTTTTATACCAAATTTGGGCGTTTATTAGTCCGGGCTTATATGAGAAGGAACGAAAAGTGTCTTTGAGCTATATTCCGTCAGCAGTAATCCTTTTTATTGGCGGGATATGTTTTTCTTATTATATTCTATTCCCTTTTGCTGTTGATTTCATGACGAAGATCGCACTTAACCTGAATATTAACCAGCTAATAGGAATCAATGAATATTTTCAATTTCTTTTTCAAATTACAATCCCGTTTGGATTTCTTTTTCAGCTACCGGTCCTGGTGCTGTTTTTAACAAGATTAGGAATTGTCACGCCTCTGTTTTTAAAGAAAATGAGAAAATATGCTTATTTAATCTTACTTATCATAGCGGATCTGATAACGCCTCCGGATTTATTGTCACATTTAATGGTAACGGTTCCACTCTTTTTTTTATATGAAATCAGTATTCTAATTTCACATATTGCATATAAAAAATCACTGCAGACACGGCAGGAGGCAGGAGCAAAAGCAGATGTGTTGAAAACAGGTGAATAGTTTTGGCTCATTTTGTCAAATATCAGAAGATAGATGCCAAGGGCAGAAGTCATGGCAGAAGTCGGAAGCCGGAAGTTGTTTAAACCCGCCGTGCGGGTTTCTTCTTTTTTGGCGTCTGTCCTTGCTTTCGGCCTCTGTTAGCCCTTCCGCTTTTCTTGCTCCAGCTCCTGCTGGTAGCCGCTCGAGGTCATTTCAGATGTGAGAAGTGGGAAATGAGATGTTTGTTAAAACTTCTCACCTCTAGCCTATCACTTCTCACCTTTAGTATGTCGAGTGATTATTTTTATTCCTGCTCCGATGTCAAAGGTTGCTAATGCGGCAAGAAAATAGCTTATAATGCTCCATTCCCCTGTTTCGGTTAGATTCCAATAACCAATTACACAAAAACAAACACCAAAAAAAAGATAGACGAATCCGGTTAGTAATGGAATTTGTTTCATTTAAAATCCTCCGATAATACTTTGTATAGCATCCAATTTATCGATGAATTCTTGAATTTTATCAATGTTCAATTGCAATATCACAACTAATGTATTCATGGAAACATGCGCAATGATTGGTACAAGAATTCGTTTTGTTTTTACATATAAAAATGCGAAAGTAAATCCGATGCTGCAATAAAGAAGTGTATGAACCGGTTCCCCATGTGCTAAGGAAAAAATAACGGAACTTATCAAGGCAGAGAAGAAGAAATTTAAACGCTTATTAAGTGAACCGAAAATAATTTTCCGGAAAACAATTTCTTCTAAAATAGGGCCGATAATCGATACAATTACGACAACAGCAGGTGCCATTTTTATAAAGCCCATGATTCTTGCCGTATTTTCTGATCCGGGATTAATCCCGAATGCATACATTTCAATATTTGCCGCAATCGTTTGTGCAATTAAGGCCATGAAAAATCCGGCAATACCCCAGACAATTGAAATTGGTATTGGTGCCGCTTCTTTAAAACGAACCGGATTGGAAAACTCTTTTCTGAGAAAGAAGAGAACAAGGATTAAGGTTAACGTAAAACTAATTACAAGCCAATACGATATCGTGAAATATTCAATTTCCTCTCTGGAATAACCAAGGCCGGCACCAATAATGAGTACGAAAATGCTCGAGAACTGCATTACTAAATAAACAATTAAAATAAACCAGTACTCTTTTTTCAACATTCAATCTCCTTTATTCAATCTCTTTTTATTCTACTAGTAATGGAAATAACAATCAAATTGAAGCAAGTGCAAGATAAAGTAAAACTTCCATCAGTGGGGGTTTTTCGACGTGCAGGATGTACTAGTGCCGACGTTGCAACAGGACGCCTGCGCCTTTAGTCGGCACACGTCCCCCACTGATGGTTAGCCGCGCTAAGCCCGATTGATTTTTCTAAGGGCTGAAGCCCAAAGAAAAACCTTATCACGCGGAGCCTGACTGATTTCTCTAGAGGCTGAAGCCTTAAGAGAAACCTTGTTTCACCAATCAGGCTTTTAGGGGCAGTTTATCTCCCGCCTAACTTGATTGGTTTCATCTCCAATTTTGAGGCGGGGGTATTACTGCCCCTTAATCTGCGATAAACTTTTTTAAAAAAATTATATCTTCCCGCTTGCATTTAGGATGAAGATTCATTAATATAATAGTTGGTGTTAGCACTCATCATAAACGAGTGCTAATAAAAATAAAACTTTATTGTTTGAGGAGGTTGTTTCACTTGTTAAAGCCATTAGGTGATCGTATTATCATTGAGCTTGTTGAAACAGAAGAAAAAACTGCTAGCGGTATTGTACTGCCGGACACTGCTAAAGAAAAACCTCAAGAAGGGAAAGTTGTAGCTGTCGGAACGGGTCGTGTTCTCGATAACGGTGAGCGTGTTGCTCTTGAAGTTTCTGTAGGCGATCGCATTATCTTCTCAAAATATGCTGGTACAGAAGTAAAATATGATAATAAAGAATACTTAATTGTTCGCGAAAGTGATATTCTGGCAATAGTAGGAGCCTAATACATTGTTAGATTAAACATAAGTGTATGTTCAGTTGAACATCCTCTCTAATACATTTACAAAATCTTAGGAGGTTTTATCAAATGGCAAAAGAGATTAAATTTAGTGAAGACGCACGCCGCGCAATGCTTCGTGGTGTTGACAGTCTTGCAAATGCTGTAAAAGTGACGCTTGGTCCTAAAGGACGAAATGTCGTTCTTGAGAAAAAATTTGGTTCACCGTTGATTACAAACGATGGTGTGACGATCGCTAAAGAAATCGAATTAGAAGATCCTTTTGAAAATATGGGTGCAAAGCTTGTTGCTGAAGTTGCCAGCAAAACAAACGATATTGCCGGTGACGGAACAACAACTGCAACTGTTCTTGCACAAGCAATGATTCGTGAAGGTTTGAAAAATGTTACTGCCGGAGCAAATCCAATGGGCATTCGCAAAGGGATTGAAAAAGCAGTAGAAACAGCTGTCAAAGAATTGCAAGCAATTTCTAAGCCGATTCAAGGCAAAGAATCAATTGCGCAAGTAGCTGCAATTTCTTCCAGTGATGAAGAGGTAGGCCAATTAATTGCAGAAGCGATGGAACGTGTTGGAAACGACGGCGTTATCACGATTGAAGAATCAAAAGGCTTTTCTACCGAATTAGACGTCGTTGAAGGTATGCAATTTGACCGCGGCTATGTATCTCATTACATGGTGACTGATTCTGATAAAATGGAAGCAGTATTTGAAAATCCATATATCTTAATTACAGATAAAAAGATTTCAAACATTCAAGAAGTACTGCCAATTTTAGAAAAAGTTGTCCAACAAGGCAAACCATTATTAATCATTGCAGAAGATGTTGAAGGAGAAGCGCTTGCTACTTTAATTCTTAACAAACTGCGAGGTACTTTTAATGTTGTTGCTGTAAAAGCACCTGGTTTTGGCGACCGTCGTAAAGCAATGCTTGAAGATATCGCGATTTTAACTGGCGGCGAAGTGATCACAGAAGAATTAGGCCGTGACCTTAAATCAGCTACCGTTGATTCTTTAGGTACAGCTTCTAAAGTCGTTGTCACAAAAGAAAACACAACGATCGTCGATGGCGCAGGCGAATCAAGTGCTATTGCTGGTCGTGTTAACCAAATCCGTGTTCAATTAGAAGAAACAACTTCTGAATTTGATCGTGAAAAATTACAAGAACGTTTGGCAAAACTTGCCGGCGGAGTTGCAGTCGTTAAAGTCGGTGCTGCTACAGAAACTGAATTAAAAGAACGCAAACTTCGTATTGAAGATGCTCTAAACTCAACTCGCGCAGCTGTCGAAGAAGGTATTGTATCCGGTGGTGGTACTGCCCTTCTAAACGTATACGGTAAAATTGCCGCAATCGAAGCAGAAGGAGATGTGGCAACTGGTATCAACATCGTTCTTCGCGCTATTGAAGAGCCAATTCGTCAAATTGCACATAATGCAGGCTTGGAAGGCTCTGTCATTGTTGAACGGTTAAAACATGAAGCAGCTGGTATCGGCTATAACGCAGCAACCGGTGAATGGGTAAATATGATAGATGCCGGAATCGTTGACCCAACTAAAGTTACACGTTCCGCACTGCAAAATGCCGGTTCTGTTGCAGCTATGTTCTTAACTACAGAAGCCGTCGTTGCTGACAAACCTGAAGAAAATAAAGCTCCTGCAATGCCTGATATGGGTGGCATGGGAGGAATGGGCGGCATGATGTAATAAACATCATAAAACCTTGATATATAAAGCTTTACACTCTTATTAAACAAGTTAAGTGTCCGAAAAAGTGACCGATATTAGTCAATGAGATTTTTAGAGAGGTCTTTCATTAAGTTACTGAACTTATTGGAAGCCTCTTTTTTTATGTTCTTATCGGGTGGAGAGAACCTGCATAAATGACAATCCTATTTATTTAGCTAAACAAACGTTCTAATATGCTATAATAAGCCTTGGGCAATAGACGGGTATATGAGCGCTCCCTGAAAGACTGGGGGTAGTGTGATGCAGGTGACAGTTTTTCAAACGCTAATGTTTGCAGTTGCATTTGCAGGCTTAGTCGTTTCAATTTTGTCATTTAAAAATAAAAAATAATCCGCCTCGTATACTTTAGCCAGTTGCAGAGGTGGATTATTTTCATTTCCATTAAAGCACGGCATCCGCTCTTTATGCGGATATTGCCCATTAACCGTTAGTGTACCAGCACTGACGGTTTTTATTATTTGTTCTTTGTATCTATTATACGCAAAGATAAGTGAAAAATACAATAAGTAGCATGAAACAAGAATTGTTATATTGAACCTGGAAGCAATCAATATATATTATCACCGTCGTTTCGTTGTAACATCAATGTTCTCAAGCCTTTACCGAGTATTAAAAAATAAATAAACACAAAAAAATCACATTTAGACTGAGAATGCAACCGAAAAAATCCTCAATTTTTCGGTTTTTCTGGAGTTTGTGACCACAACGGGTCATGTGTGTTTAATCATGTAAAAAACAGTGAAACTTCCATCAGTGGGGGTTTTCCGACGTACAGGACGTACTAGTGCCGACGTTGCAACAGGACGTTGCGCCTTTAGTCGGCCTTCATCCCCCACTGATGGTTAGTCGCGCAGAGCCCGATTGAATTTTCTAAGGCTGAAGCCCTATGAAAAACCTCATTTCACCAATCGGGCTTTTAGGGGCAGTTTTCCCCCGCCTAAAACGATTGTTTACACCTCCATTTTTGAGGCGGGGGTATTACTGCCCCTTAATCTGCGATAAAATTCCTCCTAGATACTTCCAATTTCAAAACCAACTACTACAAGAAAGTTATTCGTAGCTTTTTCGCAAACAGAACCAATTGAATCTATATTTCCTTAAGGATCAAAATCACAAATATGAAGTTTATGAAAATAATACTCACTAAAGAGGCAATTTTCGTATATCAAATGGCACTGTCGGTTATTTCCTGTTCCTCTTTGTACATCCACCGTTTCCCCCATAAAATACTTTCTTCAGGTTCAAAAAAACTCCAAATAAGTAGTGCATATATTGGAATAAATAAAATGATACAAATAATTATTTCTGCCATCTTCAACACCTCTATAAAGAATATACGAATAAAAATCCTTTTTTGTTTCAAAAAGCGGTCGAAAAAATTAATAAGGACGAGTAAATGATAGTCTTTGATGCGGTAAGTCTCCATTTCTGGGCTTATAAACACTATAATATTATTGAAATAATCAATATAAAAGTCATAAAGTAGCGTTAACCAGCCCGTTTTTTAAAAAAATCATATTGCTGGAACGATTCCTCCACCTGAGCCGTCAAGTAAGTGAAAGGAGGGCAACATGTATACCGAAGATGATGTTAGAAAAGCGATAAAAGGGAACAAAAAATCTTTTGCAAAAATCATCCATGAGGAGAAAAAAAGGCTTTATCGAATTGCATATTTATATGTCAAAAACGAAAATGATGCAGTAGAGATTGTCCAGGAAACCACTTATAAAGCTTTTCTTTCCATTGAAAAGGTAAAAAGCCCTGAACAAATCTCGGCATGGCTGAAGCGGATTACGATCAATAGTGCGATAGATTTTATCCGCCGTCAAAAAAAGGTAACTTCCATTGCAAGTGAATATATAGAAGAGATACCTGACAAAGCACGTGGATTAGATGAAAAAATCGATCTCTTTCAACTCTTAGATCAGCTGGATGAAAGGCAAAAAACGGTAATCATACTGAAATATTATGAAGATTTATCAAATCGTGAAATTGCAGATATAATCGGTTGTCCGGAAGGAACGGTAAAATCGAGCCTGCACAGGGCTCTAAAATGCTTAAGAAGTAAAATGGAGGAGGGTTATATGAATGGATAAGGAAATTCAAGAATTTAAAGATAAAGTAATGCAAATTTCGATACCAGATGGAAAACTAAATATAGCAATCAACGAAGCGATTTTACAAGCTGAAAAACGCAAAAAGAAACGATATGTAAAATCATTCTATAAAATTGCAATCGTCGCGCTTTTATTTTTAACATTAATAGGGTCTGCATATGTTTCACCGGTAATGGCAAGAGTACTAAATCAAGTTCCATTATTGGGCAGTGTTTTAACTTATTATGACATTGGACTTCAAGAGGCTGCCGATCAAGATTTAATTGTGTCGGTTGGAGATACTTTTTCCGACCGCGATATTACAATTACGATAACAGATATATATTATGATGATTTTCGTTTAGTGGTTGGCTACTCCGTTCCATTTAAAAAAGGAATAGATACTTCATTCATGGATACGAAGGTGAAATTATATATCGGCAACAAGCAGGTAACAGGGGTAAAATCTGATATCAACATAGAAGGAGATAAATTGATTGGAAAGATTGAGACAAAAGCTGCTTTGCCAAAAACATTTAATCTAGAGTTGGCTTTTACAGAGGTTTTGGATAAAACAGGGAATTGGAACTTTCAAATACCGGTATCTAAAGTTGATTCTGGTATTGTCTATGCAATCGATAAGATAGCAAAAGATGAAGCGTATCAGTTTGAATTAATAAATATTAGTCTTACCCCAAGCGGAACAAAACTGCAAATGAAGCTGGATACACCTGTAGAAAAAGAAGGGGGATATTCATTTCTTTTAATTACGGATAACGGGAAAGAACTGAATCTAATTGATGAGGATAGCAGCACAATTCACCTTAATCAGTTTCATAAAGACGTTGTGAAGAAGAATGCATTATATGAACCAATAAAAGATAAAAGCAAGGTGAAAATAATCCCTGTTTTTCATGATTTAGATGGCAATGTAAAACAAATGCTGGATTTAACAATCGATGTTGATTTAAGTAAAATAAAAGGAATGGAAATTACAGATGATTCCCCACACTATGGATTAGTGGAAGATAAGCAAGATAGAGAGACATACTTGCAAAATGAGATGTTGAATGAAATAAGCGATGAATTAAACATTGAGCTTGGTGAGTACACAAAAGCAGAACTAACCGTTTTAGATCTAGGTTTCGCAATCGAGTTTCAAAAGGAACATGATACTAATTTTGAAAATGTCGTAAAACCTATCGCATTGATTCAAGAAAAAATCAAAAATAATGCCTATCTTGTTTATAAGACTGAAAATGGAGAAAACCATGTTTTCGAGGCTGAAAAAATCGGAGAAACATGGCAGATAACCGATTCATATGTAATGAAAGGAGCAACAATTGATGAGTTAAATAAAAAATATAAGTAACGGCTATCATTGTACTGGAGTGTTTTCGAAACAATAGTTGAAGTTGACATCAAC
>JAGKQJ010000079.1 GCA_017898095.1 Bacillaceae bacterium Marseille-Q3522
CATGAGGGTTCCTCCTTCGAATCTGGTTTCGCGATTATGATTCTACCAAGGAGTGACCCTCTTTTTCATCTAATTTGCCTCATGCACTACCGCGCTTCCGCTTGGTGGACCCTTTATTTGGTAATTGTTCGATAGAACAATTACCAAATAAAGGGTTACAATACTGCCCACATTAATTTTACTCTAACAAATTACGGAGTGAATGAATTGATTCAAACTCTGCTGCCGGTTGGGATTCTGCTGTTCGGGGCTTTTCAAGCCTTACAGGGAAAAATGGGTCTCGGAGGTAAGAATCTCTCAGGGAGGCAAAAACAACGGATCACGATTGCGCGGGCTTTGGCCAAGGAATATGATCTGCTGATCATGGATGAGCCGACATCGGCACTTGATGATCAAATCGAACTAGAGATAATCCGGAAGCTGAAAGAAGAGATCACCGCTCAGCAAAAAGATGCTGATTGTGTTTACGCATAAGAAGAATGTCTTATCCATTTGCAATAAAACGTTGGCGCTTTGATTTGCAAAATCAAATGAATAGAAAGACAATAACGAATGGCAGGCATCTCATGTTGTGCAGATGACCGAACAAGTTTTTTTAAGTATCGAGCAGGAGGAGGCTTTTAGCCTCCGACCTCTCCCACCTCCCCACATACGGTTCCGTACACGGCGGTTCAATCTTTTAAGTATCTCTTCTCATAAATGTGCAGAAAAAAAACACCTTTCTTGCAGATTTTTTTTCGGAAAAAACAGACGAAGAAAGATGTCCTTATGGGGAATAAGATCATATTGGTAACACAGGCACTTGTTCGTCCTTGCGCTTCGACCGACGAAAAAGGCTGAATCCTGTGGCAATGCCGCCACCGCCACCTGCGCTTTCAGTGCTTCGGGCGTACCTTAAATAGCATGAGCGGCACTTGGAATCCTTGCATTTTCAAAATACGGATTCTGTAGGCAGTTTTTACTTTATTGCTTCTCCTTGCACCGATCTGGCGATCGTTGTTAATTCTTCCGCTGTCAGCTCCGTCGAAGCGATCATATAATCAACTCCGTTATACGTCCATGTAATCGTTTGTTCTGTCAATGCACCAATGGTAAAGCCTAAATCAACCGGTTCCCCGTTGACATTGGTTGATCCGGCAGTTGCAGGCAGGGCGAGCGATTTTTCCTGGGTAAGTGTAAAGGATTTTTCGCCTTCATACGTTAAAATCACTCTATTTCCGTTTTCCATCTTCATTTCTTTTTCTTCCACAAGCTCTGTGCCGATCGTTTCCGTTGGATATTTCACAGAAAATTCTTCACCTTCTGTTTCCTCTGTCATAACAGGGACATCAAGCTGTGCAGTTGTCATGTTTTTCTGCATATCAAAGTCTTTTTGCTCCAGCGCAACATCAAATTTCATATTAGAGAAATCTACTGATACAAGTGCATTTCCGTCTGTATCCATCACTTTTACTTTTACTGGTGTTAATGTTTTTTTATCTAACGTAATCTCTTGAAAAGGGAGCATTTTGTTATTTTGATATCGGGTTTTTGTTTCAAACACGTAAGCATCCTTCGTTGCCGTAAATTTCGCATCCTTATCTTCCAAAATATCCCTTACAAGTGATTGATAAAGATAAGCCTGACTGCTGTTATTCGGCCAGTCACTTTGAAAGCGAAAACTTTTATTGAGCGCGGGAGTCAATACATAAACGCCTTCATTGTTTCTTAAAATCATTTGACTTTGATCTTTTTGGGCATTTTTTAAATGAACACGGTAAAAGTTGGGTTCTTTATGTGAAATTTCCACATCATAGGTTTGCGGTTCCTCCCCCATTTGCAGTGTCATTTTTGCTGTTGCCTGATAACTCTTTAACGTTTCCACTTTCTCGCTTAAGGCTTTCACGACATCTTCTTGTGATTTTGTCCCGCAGGCAGATAATACAAGGATGATCATTAGCCCGGCTAATGGCAGTAACCATTTCTTCTTCATTCTTTCAACCCCTTTTGTCTCATTTCAACGTCGAGGAGAGAAAAAAGCAGGAATCGTTCAGCTGATCCATATGCCCTGCCGCCTGGCCTTGTCTCTCCTATTGCACTATGAATATATGAGACAACCTGTTGAAATATGCTAAGCATTGTTTTTTATCTTCTGCTTAACAAAAGAGGATCGTATTCACAAGTATAGTTATATTCTACTCCGCTACTTTAGAATTCTGTTTTTCCATCACTACCTGGGCAACAGCATATTGTTTTGTATGGGAGATAGATAAAAAAACGCCTTCTTTAACCGGTTTTTCAATAAACGGTCTGCCATTTTTATCATTATTAATTTCGATATCTGTAAAAGAAAGTTTCTGCCCGATTCCCGTTCCAATTGCTTTAGAAAAAGCTTCTTTCGCAGCAAACCGTCCGGCAAGAAATTCTGCCTGTCTATGCCCGGGCAGCTCGTGAAAGGCTGCTTGTTCATTATCTGTTAAAATTCTGTTGATAAAGCGTTTTTGCTTTGTCATCGTCATTGCGATTCGTTGTATTTCTACTATATCAATGCCTATTCCTGAAATCATTTGTCATCATCCTTCTATTTCGTTTATGATAGCATATAGTGAAGAAAGAACAGTTAGGATTACAGCACACTTATGATAGCATAATTCTATAAAAGAACTCGCAACATTTAGGGAGGTACCTGTTAAATGTTTGTCCGAACAGAAAGCTTTAAACAATTTATTCGCTTTTATCCGGTGGTTTCTCTGATCGTCTTTCTCAATATTATATTATATATATTAACAGTATTACCCATTTTCCCAAACTCGTATTTTTTGCAAATGTTTGCCGGTGTCAATATCTATATTAGAGAAGGAGAGATCTGGCGGCTGCTTACGCCAATTTTTTTGCACAACAATTTTATGCATATGCTGTTTAACAGTTTTTCAATCGTTCTTTTTGCCCCTTCTTTAGAAAGAATGCTCGGAAAATGGCGGTTCCTCCTTGTCTATATCGGGACAGGCATCTTTGCCAACCTGGCGACTTTGCTGCTAAAACCGGCAACCTATGTTCATGTTGGTTCAAGCGGCGCCATCTTTGGATTATTCGGCTTTTATCTTAGCATCCTGTTATTACGTAAATACGTGATATCAAGAAATAATTCTCAATTTTTGGTAATGATCATTGCCATTAGTTTTATCATGACTTTTTTACAGCCAAATATTAATGTAACTGCCCATTTTTTTGGCTTAATTAGCGGCTTTTTATTTGGGGTTCTTTTTTTTCGAGAAGGGAAAAATATGATTAATCTTTTGCAAAGCCAGGCAAAAAATTGGTCGGGGAGCAAAACCGGGAGCAAAACTGCCCCCTCGATTCTGCTTATCATTATCATCATTTTAGCGATACTAGGTTTGCTGAGCCGATAAAAGCTGTGTTGGCGCTAATTGCTTTCTGATATTAGAATGATGTTGTGTTTGTTCAATGGTTGTTTCTTTCTTTTGAATACCATTTATAAATAGCATATACATCTTCTGCAGCGAGGTCGATTACCTTGCCGCCTGTACTCCCTGCCCCGGAGTCTGCTACTGCACGGATCGTCGCAAGTCCTTTCCTTTTTTGAAAACAGGTTTCCTGCAATGAAAGGGATTGGATTTTGTTTTTCTTTAAAAAAACTGTCTGTTTCACGATTGCCCGATATTGCAGCATCAGCTGTGATCCTGTTAAACACCAGCCGGCTTCCTTATATTCGAAACAGCCCCAGATAAAAGACAAAATAACGAATAATATTGAAAAATAACCCCATGGTTGGAAAAGGATACAGGCTAATATGGACAAGGGGATCCATAAAAAGGTATTACGGAATACATATCTCCGCAATGCCCGTTTTGGTGCCGGTTTCGCTGTTCCTTCAAAAGAAAAATCTGCAAAAGCATTTGCTAAAAGGGCAGGAATTTTCTTTTTTTTCATAATCGGGATCACAAGTGCCTGCGCACTTTCCGTTTCTTTTTCCGAACCTCCCGCACTTTCGACAAAAACAGAAGCAAAGCCAAGGGGCTGCCGAATTAAATTTTCCGTTATCCGAATTGCTTGAATCCGTTTTAACGGAATCGTAAACTGCCGTTTTTCAATCAATCCCCTTGAAATAATTAAATCTTTCTCATCGATAACAACCGTAAAATTTGCATATTTGAGCATTGTTCCGACAAACGCAATTAGCCAAGCAAATAAAAATAACAGAAAAATAGCGATAGTAATAAACAGGACGCCATTCTTAAGAAAGCTCTCGAAACCATTAAAGATGCTATCATATGGTAAAATTTCATCAAATTGAAAAACGAAAGCAACGACAGCAGAGATCACAACGCCTGCTCCTCCAGAAGTTAAAGAAAGCAGAAACAATTCGGGTAGGTTCATTTTATATAAATGATTTCTCTTTTTTTCTTCCTGTACAACATCTTCCGGTATCGTTTCAGCTTTTTTTGCCGCAGTGAATGCAGCTTGAATACGATTTGCCTCTGTTTTCGTGATCGCAGTAAAAACTGCCTCAGCACCTTCTGTCGGAAGTGCCCCTCCTGCAGTTTCAATCTTCATCTTCACCAACCCAAACGGGCGGTGAAAAATTCCTTCCGATACATCAAGGCTTTGAACTTTTTCAAACGGAATGTAGCGTTTCTTTTTCATCAATACGCCCTGTTCTATCCGCAGTTCGTTTTCTTCGATTCGATATGTAAAGAAAAGCCAAGATAGAAAGGAGCTCCCAATATTAATAAGTAGGAAAATAACTGTACCTATTAAAATGATGTATGAATTGTCTGCTTTATTTCCCATAAACAGAAAAATAAAGAACGGGATAATAATATCTTTTAATTGGGTAATAAATTTCATACATGCTGAAATTGGGTGTAACCGCCTTGGCTCATTCATCCTCATCAGCCACCCTTGCTAATTTCGAAATCGAATGGCGCAGCTCCTCCGCCTCTGCTACATTTAGTGCAGGAATTGTGTGGGTGCTGGCCGCTGTTGACACGACAACCGTTGCTAATTGATATTTACGTAAAATCGGTCCTTGCTGTGTATCTACATGCTGCACTCGTATCATCGGTATCAGTGTCTTCTTGATAAAAAAGATCCCCTGCTCCAATTCGATCTCTTCCTCTCTCACTTCGTAACGCCAGCGTTTCCACCGCATTACAGGAAATAAAAAAACAAAGAAATATAAATAGAGAAAATAAAATATGATTGCAGCTGCAATGAACCAAATCGGCAAGTCAAAAATAATCGATAAAGTGATTGCACTTCCGGAAAGTAAAAGTGGAAAAATTGAATAAATCATCCCGGCAATCCGCCAGGCGAGGAGCGCTTTGTCAGCAATCCGGTTTGTGGGTTGTGTGATCATTATCAAACCTCTCTTTCAACTTTCTTCAAGTTTGAGTTCAAAAAAAAATACGAATGAGAAGTAAGCGGCGCCTGAGTTCGCTGCTTAACATTTGGTAACTATTGAACATCCTCTTCTAATATTCCCCAGATTTTGAGTTTACCATAACAAGTTTACTGAACATCCAGGTGCTTATAACCTATCTCTATGATACGTTTATTTCAAGAGTAGGTTTCAAAAAACATAGCTTGTTACTAAAAAAAGCTCTAATATTATATAAAAGTTTATACTCTTGCTGAAGATACCCTCTGTATTCATAACAAAAAAAGCATCTCCGTTTTATTGGGAGATGCCCTTTGAATTCCTTATTAAAAGAAGTTATCACCTTACATCGATTCCGGGTTAAGACTTCGTTTTATTGTGATAACCGTACCTTTTATTACCTTGTCCCTGACGGCTCTTAAAAGATGACTTCTTCCTGTCGTTATAATGGTTATGAAACTTTCTGTCATTCCTTTTGTCCCGTTTTGATGGCAACGGCTTTTCTTCCGTTAATTTTACCGGGGTTGTGTCAGGTTCCTTTGTCAGCATTTTTAATACCGCTGCAACAATCGTCGTCGGATCCTGTTGTTCAAGCAGTTCATCTGCCGCTTGCTTATATGTTTGCAATCCGTTCGTTTCGACAGTTTGCATTATTTTCTCGATAACTGCTTTCTGTTGGCCTTCCAGTGCTTCATCAATAGTAGGAGGCTTCATCCGGTCCATTTTGTGCTTGGTTGTTTTTTCTACTACATGTAAATAAGAGCGTTCCCGCGGTGTGATGAAGGTAATGGCGACACCTGTTTTCCCCGCTCTTCCGGTACGGCCGATCCGGTGAACATAGCTTTCCGGATCTTGCGGAATATCAAAGTTATAAACGTGTGTAACCCCGGAAATATCTAATCCGCGGGCAGCAACATCGGTTGCAACAAGTACATCAATCGAGCCTTCTTTAAACTTGCGCAGAACGGACATACGCTTTGCCTGTGTCAAATCACCATGAATGCCTTCTGCGGTATATCCCCGGACATTTAAAGCCTCTGACAATTCATCGACTCTTCTTTTTGTCCGCCCGAAAACAATTGCCAATTCAGGAGATTGAATATCCAATAATCTCGTTAAAATGTCAAATTTACTTCTTTCCTGTACTTCTAAATAATATTGATCAATTAACGGCACAGTTACTTCCTTTGATTTCACGCGGACGATTTGCGGATTTTTCATGAATTTTTCCGCCATCCGTTGAATCGCCGGAGGCATTGTTGCAGAAAACAACAATGTTTGCCGATCAGAAGGAACGCTGCTTAAAATAGATTCGATGTCTTCGATAAAACCCATATTCAGCATCTCATCAGCTTCATCTAAAATAACCGTTTTTACATGATCAAGCTTCAGTGTTCTCCGGTTAATATGATCCAATACCCGTCCCGGAGTCCCGACAATGATATGAGGATTTTTCTTTAACGCCCGTATTTGCCGGCTAATATCCTGCCCGCCGTATATCGGCAATACACGTGCTCTTTTTCCGTAACCAATTTTATAAAGCTCTTCTGATACCTGGATCGCAAGCTCCCGTGTAGGTGCGATAACAATTCCTTGAATATTTTCTTCTGTTCTGTCGATTTTATCAACTAACGGAATTCCAAAGGCAGCTGTTTTTCCTGTACCGGTTTGGGCTTGACCAATTAAGTCCTGATTATTTAAACTTAACGGTATCGTTTCCGTTTGAATCGGGGTTGCTTCCTCAAATCCCATTTTCCTAAGTGACTTCATTGTCTCCGGGCTAATTCCTAATTCTTGAAACTTTGTCAATGTTTTCATTCTCCTTTTTCTTAGTAAAAATAAGTCTATTTCCGTATCAACTGCAATTTCAGCAAAAGAACGGTCACTACAAAGGAGAAATCAGATGACTCTGTTTTTAAAACAAATAATTTGAAATCGATACCGAAAGCTTTGATTTCAAATGTTAAGGTTTCTCCCTAAAGTATATAAAAGTACACTCCTCCTATATACCTAATCGTAATAAATCTATAATCACCGTTCTATTTTAAAGTCTGTCCACAACAGGATCAGAGCATTATGTGCTAATTTTTAGACGATCTAAACTCAGTAATGTGTTCAAAATGTTAACAAAATGAGAAGCAGTCGCACTTTGAGTTCTTATTTTATCATTTTCAAGTATCATTTGCAATGTTTTGATGTTATGTAATGTAACATTGTACTATTTTTTTTCCTAAATTATGTATTTACTTAAAATAGAAATGGCGTGTGCATTTATAGCATCTTAAGCCATCTTTATGTGTAATATATTGAAAAACTTTTGAAATCATGAAACTGGCTTTGTTTCATTTTACTGAAACGAGTTCACTTTGCCTTTATCGTACAAAAAACATTCTCTATCATCTAAAATGGTGATAGAGAATGTTCAAAGTGCAAATTTATTAGTTTAGCTACAGGGATGGTTAACATTTTTCAATCAGGGAATAGAGTCTTCATCTGATCTTCCAATGTTTCATGAAGGTGAACCATGTCCTCTGCCGAAACTGTCTAAAAAGAAGCTTATTCATATCGCAGTGCATCTACTGCATTTTGTTTCGCTGCTTTTCTCGCAGGAATAAAGCCGGCAATCATACTAATCACTGTACTGAACAGGAGGCAGAATGCCGCTAAATAGAATGGAACGACAAATGCCTTAAATGCATTTTCTCCCAAAATCACTTTAAGGATTTCGTTTCCGACAAGTCCCAATAAATAGCCTCCGATAACACCAAATGCCCCGCCCAGAATACCGATGACTGCTGCTTCCGATAGAAATATTCTTCTAATATCCTTGTTGCGTGCTCCGAGCGCTTTCATTGTCCCAATTTCCCTCGTCCGTTCCAAGACACTCACATACATGACAATTGCAATCATAATGGCAGATACGATTAAGGAAATCCCGGCGAACATACCGAGTGCTGCCTGGATCATAACAAAATAAGAATTGATTTGATCTAATTGGTCACTGCTTGTTTTTGCGATTAAATCGAGGTCTTGGGCAGCCTCCTTCACTTGGTCGACAACTTGTGTATTTTTCGAAATAATGGTTGCCTGGATCATACCTGATTCTCCGGTGGATTGTTCAAAGGTTTGCCCGGCAAGCTCATATGGAAGATAACAAAGTGACAGGCCGAATGAACCATTTTTTACGACTCCTAAAATAGGCACATTCAAATCAACCGTTTTGAACATCCGTTGCACTCCATCCAATTGCGCAGAAACGGTTATGTTAATTTCCCTGCCAACCAAGTCTTCGTAGGAGGCATCTTCCCCAAACAGGGTATCAACATCTTTTTCTGTAATAAAGATGCCCTCATCCCCATCACTTGGATATTCCCCCTCGACAATATTGTCTTCCGCAAAAGTTCCGCGGTTATCATACGGGTTCATACCTGAGATAAAAAGGGTGGCAGGAGGTTTCGTTGCATCTTCCGGCTGTACAGAACCCATAAAGAAGTAAGCACCTGCTACAGCGGAAACATTTTCATCCTCTTCTAATTGATTAATTGTATCCTCTGGAATGACCTGCGGATTCTGTTCATCCGTTTGGATTGTTACATTCCTTTGATCTGTAAGTTTTTCAAATTCACTATTTACTTTTTCCTGAGCGCCAATTCCGAGACCAACCATTAAGGCGATACTGCCGATTCCGATTGAAGCGCCGAATGCAGTTAAGAAAGTGCGCCATTTTTTTGTTTTTATGTTTTTCAATGCTAATTTGGCACTTGCTGTAAAGCTTAGCTTTCCACCGGTTTTAATCGCTTTACCATTTTCATCTCCGGTATTAGCTGCTTTTTTTACTTCGTTAGAAATGACTTCACCATCTTTTAAGCGGACAATTCGATTGCCCCATTCTGCAAGTTCTAATGAGTGGGTAACTAATATGATAAGTTTTCCGTCATTTGCTAATTTTTTTAATATTTCCATTATTTGAATGGCTGTTTCAGAGTCTAATGCACCTGTTGGCTCATCCGCTACAATAATGTCAGGATCATTTGCCAATGCCCGGGCAATTGCCACACGTTGTTTTTGTCCGCCGCTTAACCGGTTCGGTTCATATTCCAGCTTATCCCCGAGTCCTACCATTTCCAGCAATTCTTTCGCCCGCTGTTTGCGTTCGTGCTTCGGTTTACCGTCAAGCGTCATGACCATTTCCACATTCTCTATTACATTCAAATGAGCGATAAGGTTAAAATTTTGAAATATATAGCCAATATTATTTTTGCGATATTGTGCCCATTCTTTATCAGAGAATTTTGTTACTTCTTTTTCATGAAAAAATATTTTTCCTTCATTTGCCTTATCCAAACCGGTTATAATGTTTAACAAAGTCGATTTCCCACAGCCGGATTCCCCGAGTAATGCAACCATTTCTCCTTTGAAAAATTCCAAGTTGATCCCTTTTAAAACAGGGACTGGCTGCTGATCCACCAAATACGATTTTTTTATGTTTACCAGCTTAAGCATGCTTCTCCTCCAATTTTTTCTCTGTTTCTGTTTTTAACGAAAAAGCCAAATGTTCATTTAATGGCTGCCTCAAAATCTGTGATAAGCCTATCATACATTTGTCCTTTTTCTACAATAACTAGCTTAATAAGTATTTTTATATAAGACTTAAGACTTAGTTAAGCTCCTTCCACCTTTTCAGCTCCTTTCATATTAGTTATATATCATAATGATATCACTTTTGTATGATAATGTAAAACAATTTGTTAGAATTCACAAATCTTCATACAAAAAATTCCTGATCAAGATATCACATATTATAAAGTGAAAATTCCATCAGTGGGGGTTTTTCGACGTACAGGACGTACTAGTGCCGACGTTGCAACAGGACGCCTGCGCCTTTAGTCGGTAGACGTACAGGACGTACTAGTGCCGACGTTGCAACAGACGCCTGCGCCTTTAGTCGGTAGACGTACAGGACGTACTAGTGCCGACGTTGCAACAGGACGCCTGCGCCTTTAGTGGCCTTCATCCCCCACAGATGGTTAGCCACGCGGAGCCTGATTGATTTTTCTAAGGGCTAAAGCCCTAAGAAAAACCTTACCACGCAGAGCCTGGTTGAAATATCTAAGAGCTGAAGCTCTAAGATATTCCTTATCACGCGGAGCCTGACTGATTTTTCTAAAGGCTGTAGCCTTAAGAAAAACCTTGTCGCACAGAGCCCGATTGATTTTTCTAAGGGCTGAAGCCCTAAGAAAAACCTTATTTCACCAATCGGGCTTTTAGGGGCAGTTTATCCCCGCCTAACATGATTGGTTTCACCTCTATTTTTGAGGCGGGGGTATTACTGCCCCTTAATCTGCGATAAAAAAATTGCTCCGCTTTTGACGAAAGTGAACTTCTATTTAATACGAACATAATCCGGGAAAGATTCACTAGTTTTTTTAAAAAAAAGCGAGAATGTCACAAAAAAAATGGCCGGTTTAACACGAATCGGTCATCCGGCATAATACAATTTTCCTAGTCATGAGCAATATGAAGTTGCGGTTTAGGACTATCCATTTGTCTTATCAAAAAAAGCAAAAACACTTAGTTGAATTTTTTTGCCAGTTCTTCGTTTATATAGCTTAAATCCTCTGCCATTTCGGAAATTTGCGAAGAAGCTTCCGATATTTCATGAAAGGTTTGTTTGAAATCCTGAACAAACTTTTTAAATTGCGTGATTTGATCTCCGCCTTCTTTGACACTTTCTACTGCTTGATTAAGAATTTCCATTATTTTATGATTTGATTGATGAAAAAAGCCTGTCTCATTTGCTAATAACTGAAAACTATTTTCTACTTCTCCGCCAACCTTTTGAATTGCTAAATTTTGCTGCTGTATTTGATCTAACGCTGCTGCCGTTTCTCCTGCTAACTTACGAACCTCCTGTGCAACAACAGAAAATCCTTTGCCATGAGTACCGGCGCGGGCTGCCTCAATTGCCGCGTTCAACGATAAAATATTCGTTTGTTTCGAAATAGCACGAATCGTATTCACAATTTTTTCAACTTCTAACGAACTTTTCTTCAATTGACTTGTTAATTCCTTTGTGTCTTCCATTAAGCGAATCATCCTGTTTACTTTTTCAAGTGCCGCTGTTACATCTGTTTTTCCTGTTTCAACATTATTAATCATTTCATTAGATATGGAGGTAATGTTCATTATTTCAGAAAGCATTGTTTCGACGAGAGATTCCTTATTGGCGATGGAGCTCGTTGTTTGTTCTGCGTTTGCCGCAAGTGCGGCTGAAGACTCATTTAAATGCAGCTGTACTTCTTCAATCTCCTGTAATTTCATCATTGAGGATGTGTACGATTCAATATACGTTTCGATTCCAATTTGCATATCAAAGGAACAAAGCCTTTGAAAGGAATAATAATAAGTTTCAATTTCCTCCATCGTTGTACATTCTTTTGCTAAAATCATCAGAGTCTTACTTTGCAGCAACGTATAGGCTCCTATATACCATTCAGGGAATAACTTGATGCGGTTATGGATTTGCCCAATCCTTTTCCGTTTCATTACATATTTGGTTCCGATTTCACCAGAAACCATATCCATTAAGTATTGCCTTAAGGTTGTTTTCAAGCGTTCAATCGTCGAGTGTTTCTCAATAATGGCCAGTAAGTTTGGCATCATTTGCACATGCACATAAAAATGCTCGACGATTTCATCGACATATTTTTCCATGATCGGTTTCATTTTCAGTAAATTCACGATATCCTGTCCTGTTAAGCCGACAAATTTAATTTGCGCAGCCTGTTTCCCATTTAGAATCTCCTGAAAAGTGTTAAGCGAATGCTGATACTGGCTTTGTTGAACAGACAATTCTTTCTTCCTCTCTTTTGCTGTTCCGGATTTGCTTTTTTTCTCTTTGCCGTACGAATGTAAAAAGTTCCATTTCATTTGATAACCCCTTCTTCTTTTAAATTTAGTATATCTTTTTACCTATAAAAAGCATACTGTTTTACACTTATTGTTATCGTTTTCATATATATAAAAATTGTGAAATGAATGTTAACTGCTCTGACTAATATCACTTCTATTCTCTTTTTTACGTTTGCGGTAATACGGAAGATGTGTTTGTCTCCTGGGATAGATGAAAATAAGGATGGGACAAAAAAAAGAATCACCTTGATTCCTTCAGGCAATTCTTTTTTCCGATTCTTAACAAGGCTTATTTTTGTAAGGCTGCAACAATTTCCTCCAGCCTTATTGCTCTTGAGCCCTTTACTAAGATGATGAGATCCTCTTGAATGAATGATTTTAATTTATTTACTAAAGCTTCCTTATCCATAAAAGTAAAAACCCGGTCTTCCGGCATTACTTCTTTTGCACCTTTTGCAATGAAACTTCCCAACTTTCCATAAGTAAAAACATATTCTATTTTCTTCGCATTTATTGATTTCCCGATTTCATAATGATATTGCGTTTCATTCACCCCTAATTCGCGCATATCGCCAAGGACAAGTATTTTTTCCTTGAAATCAGGTAAATCCGAAACCAGATCAATTGCTGCTTTCATAGAAGTCGGACTTGCATTATAAGCATCATTAATAATCTTTTCTCCAGATGCCCCCTCTACTAACTCCATACGCATGTGCGTCATTTGCAGGTTTGAAAAGCCTTCATCCATTTTTTCATATGGGATTTGAAAATGAGCCGCAGCCGCAATCGCTGCAAGTGCATTTAATACATTATGTGTTCCCAATACCGGTAAATGATAGGCAATTTCCGGACGGATATTCACTCTAAACAAGCTGCCTTCTGCAGTTTGTTGTATTTCCGCCGCATACAAATCGTTGCGGCGGCTTCTGCCAAACGACTGACAAATAAATGATTCTTTCCCTGTTATCGACTGTTGCAATAATGGTTCATCCCCATCGTAAATAAAGCGGCCGTTTGCATTCAAGCCTTCGAGTATTTCCAACTTTGCATTGGCAATATTTTCTCTGGAACCGAGATCCTGCAAATGAGATTCTCCTATATTCGTAATGATTGCCACGTCCGGACGGGCAAGCTTCGTTAGGAAAGCTATTTCCCCCTTTGCACTCATCCCCATTTCTACGACGGCAATTTCCGTTTCCTTATCCAGGCTTAAAAGGGTTAATGGGAGTCCAATATGATTATTATAATTGCCTTGTGTTTTTTGGACTTTATATACTAATGAAAGCAGACTTGCAGTCATATCCTTCGTCGTTGTCTTGCCATTGCTTCCGGTAATCCCGACTATTTTAACCGGAAGTTCATCGCGATACGACCTGGCAAGGTCCTGCAATGCTTTTAAAGGATCGTCAACGATTAATACCGGGAGAGCAGAAGGCGGATTGGGAACATCCTTTTGCCATAAGGCAGCTGCAGCTCCTTTTTCCAGAGCTTCCTCCACAAATCGATGTCCATCAGACCGCTCTCCTTTAAAAGGAATAAACAAATTTCCTTCTGCAATATTTCTTGAATCGATCGATACACCGTGTATAGAACGATCATAAAAAGATGATACATCATTTTTTACAGAAATCAGCTCTGATATCTGCTTTATGGTTTTTTTTATCATGTAATCCAGTAACTAAATCTATTTTATGCATATAATTCCTAATAAAAAACAGAAATAGCTTGCGTATGCACTTACACTTCTCTTTTTTCCATTGGAAAATCCCTTCGTTCCATTGTAAAAATAGATCTGCGAAACTGGGTTGCACCTCCTTCCGTTGTATATCCCCGTTATCATCACTATTGTATACCAACATGATGCAAAAAATTTTCAATACGTAAACTTAATTTTTTGCTTTTCTTCGTATCGTTCCATTGCTAGTTGAATTAACCGTTCAATTAACTGTGGATATTCCAATCCGGATTCCTTCCAAAGAAGCGGGAACATACTAAATGGTGTAAACCCGGGCATTGTGTTTACTTCATTAATAAGGAATTTTCCCTCTTTTGTTAAGAAAAAGTCCGCCCTTACTAATCCGGAACAATCTAACGATTTAAACGCGGCAATCGCAATTTCCTGTAAATTATTATATTCCTCCGGTAAAAGATCAGCAGGAATTACTAAAGCTGTATCGCCATCCTCATACTTTGCTTTATAATCGTAAAATTCCGATTTTGGGATTATCTCCCCAGCAACAGAACATTCCGGCTCATCATTACCTAAAACAGCTATTTCAATTTCCCGCGCAGCTACTCCTTCTTCGATGATAATCTTGCGATCATAAATAAAGGCTTCTTTACATGCAGCTTCCAATTCGCTGCGATTGCAACTTTTACTGATGCCAACACTGGAACCTAAGTTTGCCGGCTTTACAAAACATGGATAGCCAATTTGTTCCTCCACTTTTTCATAACACGCTTCCGGAACTTTTTCCCATTCTTTGTGGGTGAAGGCTGTATATTTTACTTGTTCTAATCCCGCCTGGGCAAAAATATTTTTCATGATTACTTTATCCATCCCCGCTGAAGAGGAAAGTACTCCATTACCAACATAAGGAAGATTCAAAAGTTCCAATAGCCCTTGTACGGTTCCGTCTTCTCCATTCGGTCCGTGAAGCAGCGGGAAAACAACATCAATCGCAGCCGCTTCTTTATCTGCTTGAAAAATTGCCGGTGCCAATGCTGTCGGTGCGATCATATTCTCGTCTGAAAATGTCAGTTTGGCAACCGTTTCCACCGGTTTTAACAACTGCTTCCCTTTTCTCCATTTCCCATCTTTAGCGATATAAATTGGATAAACATCAAATTTATTAAAATCCAATGCTTCTATTACAGCTTTTGCTGTTTGCAAAGATACATTATGTTCTGCCGATTTTCCGCCATACAATAAAGCTAATTTTGTTTTCATTTCGTAAACCCTCCATTATCTTCGATGACACTTTACCATTTTACCACTTTTGCACTTCCTTCAGGCAAATGGATATAGAATTTTTGGAGATAAGTAAAATTAACACAATCAACACGTTTCTACTGTCCACTCTCGGTTTTTTTTATCAAAAATTAACTTCGCTGCCACTTGTTTATTCATGGTTATTGTTGCTTCATCATACATTTCATCCATATTTAAAAAATCGCCCATAATCCATAATGGCAGTTCAATACGCTGCCGGGAGCGAACCATTTTCTTAAAGGAAACAATTGTACCCTCTTTAAAAAATTTCATCAATTGTTTTATAGCGGTTTCCCCAACAGGGGGATAAGCTTTTTTTGTTCTAAACGGAATCCATGATTTATCCAAATTCATCTGCGAAAGCTTTGCTGGAACAACATTGCTAAACATATGATAAAAATCGGTAAGATGACGATAATATGTTTTATTATACCAGCCATCATCATAAGCAAGGTAAACAAATTGATTTTGCAAGTAATTATAAAAAGGAGGCTTTAAATGATCCTTTAAATGTCCCAAATACAAGAGCTCTGCAATCACCTGGCCGGGAAGTTCATCGAGCGTATCTAAATCATCGAAATCGATCCAGCAAAATTCTCCGTACTTCTCAAGATTACTGTTGATTATTTTTTGTATTGACTTATTTGACAC
>JAGKQJ010000007.1 GCA_017898095.1 Bacillaceae bacterium Marseille-Q3522
AGAGAAAAATGCTTTTTTTCCATCAAAACCATAAGCAATTTTATATTTTTTAAAATAGATTGTCCTAAGCAGAAGTTTCAAAGAAAACGAAGTTCTATCGCCGGGAGCTGCCCCTAAAAGATACTGCATTTCTCAATCATCCCGTATTCGGAACTACCAGTACCTGCATAGTAAAAGGAAAACGACGTTTTGAAAGTGAAACTTTCTCCAACGGAAATTTTACTGTCCGTTTTTCTGTGCAAAAGATTTTAACAATAAAAAACAGCCATATTTAACGGTACGCTGGCGATTGCCGTTACGTGAGCCGGCTAAAGACAGCTTTTTAACAATTGTCGGCATTCCGTTTTGCGAAATTCCTATATATACCGTCCCGGCAGGCTTTCCTTCTGACTCTCCCGGACCTGCTACTCCGGTAAAACTAATGCCGATATCAGCTTTTAATAAGTGCCGGACATTCTCGGCCATCTCTGCCGCACATTCCTTACTTACAGCACCTTTTTGTAAAATAGTTTTCTCATTCACATGAAGAGTCTGGATTTTTACCTCGTTTGTATAGCAAACAATTCCGCCTTTTAACACACTGCTTGCTCCGGATAAAGAAGTAAGCTCCTGCTGGAACATGCCTCCCGTTAAACTTTCTGCAGCGGCAATTGTGAATTTGTTTTTCCTTAACTTCTGAAAAAGCTCGTTCATTAAAGTCGTCTCATCATAGCCGTAAAAATATTCGCCGACTCTCGCCAAAATCAGATTTTCTGTAGCAGCTATTAACTGCTCAGCACCCTCTTTACCGGCCACCTTCGCCGTAATTCGCAGTGTTACTTCCCCATCACCTGCCAACGGTGCAATTGTCGGATTACTTTGTCCGTCAATCAAATCGGCAATTTCCGTTTCCAATAAAGATTCACCAATTCCAAAAAAACGCAATACTTTAGAAACAATTTTTGCCTGCTGTATTTGCTTTGACTCGATTGTTTTTCGGCCATAAGTAAGAAACATCGGCTCTAATTCTTTTGGCGGGCCAGGCAATAACATATACAGCCGCTTATTTTTCTCGAAAAGCATTCCAGGTGCCATTCCATAATCATTTTTTAAAACTGCCGCACCCTCTATAACAAGCGCCTGCTTGCGATTATTAGCAGTCATTGTCCGATTTGTCCGTTTAAAATAAGTTTCAATAGATTGCAATGCATCGTCATCCACAATTAATTGTTTTTTTACGTGGGCACTGACGACTTCTTTCGTTACATCATCCTTTGTCGGACCAAGACCGCCAGTAAATATAATAAGATCAGAGCGTTTTTCAGCAATTTCAAGCACTGATTTCAGCCTTAGCGGATTATCGCCTACGACTGTATGGAAAAATACATTAATACCCATTTCCGCACATTGCTTTGACAAAAAGCGGGCGTTCGTATTGACAATTTGCCCTAATAAAAGTTCTGTCCCAACGGCAATAATTTCCGCATTCATCGTCCAGTTCCTTCTCCCTACTTAGAATCAAGAAATACTTGTTTATTTAATTTAAAATAATCCCATCCAGACCAGATTGTAAAAATAAGCGCAACCCAAAGAGCTAAATCAGCAAACGGGATCGCGAACGATTCAAAAACAATATTATGTAACAATAGCGCTGATATCGCGACAATTTGTGACCAGGTCTTCACTTTTCCCAGCATATTTGCAGCGACAACCTCCCCCTCGCCGGCAAGCACAAGCCTTAATCCGGTAACGGCAAATTCCCTGCTGATAATGACAATTACGATCCAAGCAGGAGCCATCTTTAAATCCACTAAGATGATTAGAGCAGAGGAAACAAGCAGCTTATCTGCCAAAGGATCAAGAAACTTTCCCAAATTCGTTACAAGATTGTATTTGCGTGCATAATGACCGTCAATCCAATCTGTTGTTGAGGCAATAATAAAAATAAGCGCGCCTGTAAAATGCTGAACAGGCATCGTCGCGCCAAGTATTTCCATCGTTCCCCAGGAAAAATCAACAAGCATGATAACGACAAATACGGGTATTAGACAAATACGGGAAATCGTTATTTTATTCGGTATATTCATCACAAAACCTCCAATTAATACTTCTGTTACCATGTTAATAATAGCCTATTTTCACTGACAAATAAAGAGAATATAAAGTGAAACTTCCATCAGTGGGGGTTTATCGACGCACAGGACGTGCTAGTGCCGACGTTGCAATAGGACGCCTAAGATCTTAGTCGGCACACGTCCCCCACTGATGGTTAGTCGCGCGATAAAAATAGCCATCAGCAAAAGGATGGCTATTGGACAGTTTTTTCAAACTGTATCGTAATATTTTGATCCACATGTTCACTTGGGGAAACAGCAAATTCAACCTTCTGATCATTAATGTACATTTCCGTTTCAGTTGTTCTGCCTACGACAATCTTGGCTTCCGTTTCGGCAGATAAATCAACTGTCTGGCTATTGCCATTTGTTATCGTTCCTTGAAAAAAGGAATTTCCCGCACCGTTTGTAATATTCACCCATGTTGCTCCGGTTGAGACGAGCTTCAAAATAAAACGGTCTGTTTGTTTTAAAGCATACGTAGTATTTTTTCCATTGGTGCTGACAACAGTAATTTCCTGTTGCATTTCCTCGACCGGATTCTCTTCATTTGTGTTATCATCATTACTGCCGGTTTCTCCGGACCCATCAGTGTTGTCAGTCTCATCCGTATTTTGTGCTGCATCATTTTCGTCATTGTTATTATCTTCGTCTTCGTTATTATTCCCTCCGCCGGAAGTATTTTCATACGTCGTTTGCTCATCGGAATTTCCATTATCCTGCGGCAGAGAAGTATCGGTCGAATTATTATTGATAATATAAATATAGATGAGCACGGCTGCGCCAATTACAAATAATATCATCAGCAGAACAGGAATTACATCGAAAAACTTGGATGTCCCCCGCGGAATACTGTTTCTCGTTTGCACCCTGGAGAGCTTCTCGGGCAAATCATCATTAAAAGTATTCGGCACATCACTTTTATATTCTTCAAACAGTTCTTCCGGCTCTAAACCTACAGCTTCGGCATACTGCTTCATAAAAGCACGTACATAAAATTTCCCAGGCATTGAACTGTAATTGCCCTCCTCAATACCAGCTAAATAACGTTTTTGAATTTTTGTTAAGTTCTGCAGATCATCCAAACTCAGACCTTTTTCCAGCCGAGCAGCTTTTAATCTCTCACCTATTTCTGTCAAATCAAACACCTTCCAACTTACTAAAAATCAAAACCTCCAAAATCAGCATCGGCAAACATTGATTGATTATTCATAACATCGTAGGTTATTTCTTCCTGATCATCATTCCGCAATTCGATAATATAGTCAAAATCATCCAGTGAATACTCGGAATTTTGTACAAAAACATCCGGATGTTCGACAACTTTCACTGCGGGGAGCCGCATAATTTCCCTGACAAGCTGCCAGTGACGTTCAGTTGCTCTTCTGGTTGAAACAATGCCATCAATAATAAATAAATTATTTTTGTTATACTCTTCTTCAATTAATTGATTGCGAATCGTTTGCTTTAATAGTGTCGATGACACAAATAACCACCTTTTGTTTGCACAAACACTGGCTGCAACAATCGATTCCGTTTTTCCAACACGGGGCATTCCTCTGATGCCAATCAATTTATGACCTTCTTGCTTAAAAAGTTCAGCCATAAAGTCTACGAGAATACCCAATTCTTCCCTAACGAAGCGAAATGTTTTTTTATCGTCTGCATCACGCTGTATGTATCTTCCATGCCTGACTGCTAATCGGTCCCTTAGCTTCGGCACTCGTAACTTAATTAATTTTATTGTACCCATTCTATTTAAAATTGACTCTAACCGTTTAATTTGGTCATGATTTTTTGCCAAAATTAATAACCCGCGCCGTCCTTGATCAATCCCATTAATTGTAACAATATTAATTGCCAGCATACCTAGTAAAGATGAAATATCGCCAAGCAGTCCAGGCCGGTTTATTGTAATTTCATATTCCAAATACCATTCTTTTTTTTCCATAAAAATCTCCCAGCCATCTTGGTTTTGACTCATCTTGTCTCTATCATATCTGATTTTCTTAGAAGATGAAAGGAAAAACCGTCACTTTAGATGAAAAACATAAAAGAGAGGAAAAATTCCTCTCTCATAAATTTTATGATATTAATGTTACCTTCTGCTATGTTAGCGCTGTGTACCATCGTTTTGTACAAGTTTTATCATCATGTTTGCGATCGCGTGCTGTTCTTCCGGACTTGCAACAGACCATAAATCTGATAAAATTCTTTCCTGCTCATTTTTCGGATCCACTTGATTTGATAAATAATCACCAAGCTGATAGGCAAGATCAGAAATAGTATCCTTGCTGACACCTTGCGCTTCTGCCTGATGAAGCCGGTCTCCTAAAAAATCTTTCCACTGTTCCCAGTTATTCAATACAGACATGTGATGAACCCTCCTTTATTTTAATACACCGTTATTATGGTTAGAAAGGGAAAATAATATACACATAAAAGCAATCACGATGGAAGCAGAAAGTCAGATAAAACAAAAACAAAACTGCTGTGCGAGTTTTTTAAAATTTTTCCGACTACCGGCTTCCGTCTTTTGTCCCGCTCTTGGGCAACCTACTTTTTTAAAAAAACTCCACTAATAAGGCGGAAGCAGACTTTCTAAAAACCGCCTCCGCCTTCCGACCTCTGACCTCTGACCTCCGTCACGTCACACATACCAGCCTCCGTTTATTGCGATTGTTTGCCCGGTTATGTAGGAAGCTTTATTGGAAAGCAGAAAGGATACGCAATTTGCAATATCTGTCGGTTCTGCAAGTCTTCCGATTGGGATTTCTTCTTTAATTGCTGCAATCTCCGCGGTTTGAAAGGTTGCCATCATCTTTGTATTTACCGCACCTGGAGCAATTGCATTTACAGTAATCTTATTTCTTGCTACTTCCTTCGCTAATGCTTTCACAAAAGCAAGCTGTGCGCCCTTCATCGTGGAATAAGCAACTTCACATGCAGCCCCGGTTTGTCCCCATATGGAAGAAATCATGATAATGCTTCCTCCGCTATTGAGCATTTTCGGCAATAACGTTTTTGTCAGCAGCATTGGCGAAATGACATGAATCATTGATAATCTTTGTATCTCTTCTTCCGTCATATCCTGAAAAACTCCATAATGGCTCAAACCGCAATTGTGAATAATACCATCTACCTGAAAAATATGTTTGCAAACTTTTTGATAGCCTGCTATCGTCGTTAAATCAGCCTGAATGGGGAGATACTCCCCATCGAATGGCCGCAGTTGCTCTAATAATACTTCTATTGCAGTCTGATTTTTATAATAATGCAAATAAAGCGAATAGCCTTCTCCGGCAAGCTTTCTCGCGATTGCTCCGCCGATTCCGCCGCTTGCCCCGGTTATGAGAATATTTTTCTTCAATAGCTTCCTCTCCCAAAAATCTTTAAAAAGTTACTGCTTTGGAACTACTTGACAAACCGTGAATCGTTCCTCGTCAATAAACCGGCCGGCCATGTTTTGCAATTCCTCATATGTGATTTGCTCAAGTGCCGGGACAACCTCAAATAAATTCATTTCATTAAATTTATAACGGGTAAATTGATTAGCAATATATTCCGGAGAGTTCATTGCTCTTAAAAAACTGCCGATTTTCTTTTTCTTTGTTCGTTCTAAATCTGTTTCTGTAAAAGCCTGCGTTGTTTTTGCCTTCAGTAAGAGCGATTTTATCGTATCTGCAAGTTTGTCGGGGTCTTCTGTATCCCCGCCAATAATTGCAAAACCAAAGCCCTGCTCCTGTGTATAATCAAAAGAGAACGTATCATCGATCAAACCATCCGCATACATCCGCGAATAATTTTCCGTGCTTTTTCCAAATAACAAATCAAGCAATAAATTAATCGTCAGTTCATTTTTTAGCATTACTTTGCCATTTTGCCCGGTATCAACAGCCTTCAAGCCCAGCAAACATTTTGAAGTCTGCACATTCATTTTTAATACTTGCATCTTTTTTGCACATTCTGCAGGCTCTTCTGCAAAAAAACGTTGAATCTCGTGCTGCGGTGCAAATGATTTTTTCTCCTGATTGTCCTTTACTTGTTTCATAATCGCTTCCGCATCAACCGGGCCGACAACGAACAACAGCATATTGCTCGGGTGATAGAAAGTGTGATAGCAAGTATAAAGCATATCCTTAGTTATTGGTGTAATGGATTCAATTGTTCCGGCAATATCCGTATGAACCGGGTGATGTTTATACATATTCTGAATAACACCGAAATACAGGCGCCAGTCGGCATTGTCATCGTACATCGTAATTTCCTGGCCGATGATCCCTTTTTCTTTTTCAACTGTTTTTTCCGTAAAATAAGGATCCTGAACAAAGTCGACTAACGTTTCTAAATTTTGCTCCACATTTGCAGTACTGGAAAACAAGTATGCTGTCCTGGTAAAGGAAGTGAAAGCATTTGCCGAAGCTCCCTGACGGCTAAATTGCTGAAAAACATCCCCATCTTTTTTTTCAAATAACTTATGTTCTAAAAAATGGGCGATGCCATCCGGTACTTTGATTGCTGATTGCTCTTCTAATGGAATAAAATGGTTATCAATTGAACCATATTTCGTTGTAAACGTCGCATACGTTTTATTGAAACCTTTTTTTGGTAAGACATAGACATCCAAGCCGTTTTCCATTTTTTCGTAGTAAAGTTCTTCCTGCAGCTGGTCAAATGTGATTTTTTCCATCTTTATTCCCCCTTTCCTTCTGTCAAAAAGTAAATTGTATCCAATTCAATTTTTTCAGCAACCGTTACAACATCCTCTTTCGTTACTTTTTCCATTTCTGTAAACCAGTCAGAAAACGGCAGCTGGCGCCCGGCAACAGCATTATGATAGAGAATTTCAACTAATCCCCGTGAACCGTCGATGGTTTCGAGCAGTTGATTTTTAATGACCGCCTTTGTCTGTAATAGCTCATCCTCCGTAAAATTTCCCTTTTTCATGGCATCCATTTGTTCATCGATAATCGAAACGGCACGTTCAAAGTTTCCCGGTTCAATGCCGCTCATCACCATCATTAACCCTTTATGGCTTTCAATCCGGCTCGCAGCGTAATAAGCAAGACTGGCTTTTTCGCGGACATTGATAAATAGTTTTGAATGGGAAAATCCCCCGAATATGCCGTTAAATACTTGCAAAGCAAAGTAGTCTTTATCGCCATAATAACTATTTGTGCGGTAGCCAATGTTCAGCTTTCCCTGCTTCACATCACTTGGTTCGATTATTTTTTTTACTTTTTCAATATTTTTACTTTGTGGCGCATCCGGATATTTCACCGGACGAGTGGTAAGGGAAAATAACCCATTAACTGTCGAAGTTACTTCTTCTTCCTTCACATCACCGACCACGTATAAATCTAATTGATCTTCTGCGAGTACCTGTTCATAATAACGGAATAAATCAGCTGCTGAAATTTGCTCCATGTCTTCTGCCCGGCCGTTTACATGTATTGCATATGGCTCGCCGTCACACATTTCTTCCACTAAACGAAAATTAGCATAACGCATTTTATCATCATACAAAGATTGAATTTTTTGCTTCAAAGTGCGCTTTTCCTGTTGCAGCGTTTCTGCGTGAAAAACTCCATCTGTTGCATGCGGATGAAGGATAATTTCAGCCAAAAATTGAAATGCTTTTTGCAACAGCGGTGTTTGATCGGACAGAAATTTCTCATTTGCCACCTCAAGGATAAAAGAAATAACATGATTTTCACCTTTTTTCGCCAAATCGACATAAAAAGATGCTCCATACATGTCATCCAAATAAGAACGTAATGCCGCCGTTGTCGAATATTTATTTGAGCTGCTCTGCAGTACATATGGAAGGAGCGCTCTTTTCGTAATATCGTCTTTTCTTATCGGCGCTTTCATCCTCAGGATGATCGTATTTGTTTTATACTTTTCAGTTGGAATAATGTGAAGGTTTATCCCTCCGATATCAACATTTTTTTCGTTAACTAACTTCATATTATTTCCTCCTTTTTCCTTTCTCCGATTTATGTATTGATAAATTCTAGCATTTCCTTTGCGGTTAAACCTATACTAACTATACGCATATGAAGATTATCTATTCAAGTATTCTGCAAACTTGCAGAAAATACGATGATATATATTTTAAACGAAAAAGTACAAAAAAGCTTTTTTGTATAAGGAAGTTTTACTTTTTAATTTTTACATGCTTTCTACTCGTCTTTTTAAACTGCTTTTAAAATCTAAAGAAAAGGAAAAACAGCCCTTCCTAAAGTTTCCTACTCGTTTAGGAAGGGCTGTTTTATACAGTTAGAATTACCGGTTTCCTTTTATATAATGCGTTCCGGAAGCTTTTGGCGCTTCGGCACGTCCGATGAAACCGGCTAAAGCCAGAATTGTAAATACGTACGGTGCGATTAATAAATACACATTTGGAATGTTTTCCAAAAACGGCAAATTTGATCCGATGATACTCAAACTTTGCGCAAAGCCGAAGAAAATACCGGCTCCTAAAACACCTAGCGGATGCCATTTTCCAAATATCAAAGCAGCTAATGACATGAATCCCTGCCCGCTAATGGTAGCGTGACTAAAGTCTGACGTAATTGCTTGTGCATAGATGGCGCCGCCAATCCCGCCAAGCGCGCCGGATATAATCACCCCGATATAACGCATTCTCGTTACATTAATTCCCATTGTATCAGCAGCCATCGGATGTTCCCCGACAGAACGGAGGCGCAGGCCAAACGGGGTTTTAAACATTACATACCATGCAATAACGGACACGATTATTGCTAAAAAAGATGTATAATACGTATCGGAAAAGAATAAATCACCAATAATTGGAATGTCACTTAAGAAAGGAATATCAACTTTTCCAAATCCCTTTTGGATAATATCTGTCTGTCCTTTTCCATAAATAAACTTTACTAAAAATAATGTCAAACCTACGGCTAATAAATTAATCGCAACACCTGATACGGTATGATCCGCTCGGAAAGTAATTGCTGCAACAGCATGGAGCAAAGAGAAAATTGCTCCGACAATCATCGCTGCAATCAAGGCAATCCATGGTGTCCAATTTCCTAACACATCAGTAAACGTTAAATTAAACACAATGGCTGTAAACGCCCCGATAACCATTAAGCCCTCAAGCCCGATATTTACAACTCCTGATCTTTCCGAGAAGTTTCCCCCTAACGCGGTGAAAATTAGCGGTGTTGCCCAAAGCAAGGTGGAAGGGATTACGATCATTAAAACCTCATAGAAGCTCATTTATTTCGCCCCCTTCTTCGTCCATTTTGCCAGCAGCCAGCGGATCATATAACTTGAAGCCACAAAAAAAACAATTAAGGCTATAATAATATCGACAAGTTCATTCGGCACCCCGGCCTGAAGCGGCATTTTCAATGCGCCAACTTGTAAGATAGCAAATAAAAAAGCCGCAAAGACGACGCCGATCGGGCTGACACCGAGTAGCGCAACGGCAATTCCATCAAAGCCTACTCCGGTAAACCCGCCTTTAATGGAAGCATAGCCAAACGTACCCAGTCCTTCCATCGCCCCGGCGAGACCGGCGAATATCCCGGAAATAACCATTGACTGAATAATATTTGCACCAACATTCATCCCTGCATAATTGGATGCATGCTGATTAAAGCCTACTGATTTTAATTCATAGCCTTTTTTTGTTTTATCCAAAATAAACCACATGATAAACACGCAAATAACAGCAACAATGATTCCCCAATGCAGGCGGGAAAAGTCTGTTACACTTTCTAAAAAAGACGACCGTAAAGATGCGGATTCGGCAACTACTTCCGTTTGGTCGGCGCGTTCCGACATCACGTTGCGGACGAGATAGTTACAGACGTGAAGAGCAATATAGTTCATCATAATTGTGATAATTACTTCATGAACCTGTAATTTTGCTTTCAATAATCCGGGAATAAATGCCCATAAGGCACCTGCAGCCGCTGCTGCTAAAATCGCAAGCGGCAAATGAATTACTTTCGGAAGCTCGAAAGCAAGTCCTACCCAAACTGCTGCAGTCCAGCCGACAATCACTTGCCCCTCTACACCGATATTAAATAATCCCGTTTTAAAAGCAAAAGCAACAGCCAGTCCGGAGAGAATTAGCGGTGTTGCCTGGCGGATGACTTCCCCGATATAATAGATTTCTCCTAAAGAACCATCCCACAATGCCGTAAATGCCGCCAGCGCATCATAGCCGGTTATTACCATAATGATCGTTCCCACCAGTATCCCTAAAAACACAGATATGATTGGAATCAGCAAATTTGAAAGCTGCTTCGTCATGCTATCTTCCACCTTCTTTCTTATGACCTGCCATAAATAATCCTAACTCCTGTTCATTTGTCTCAGTTGGTTTTAAGATGGAAACAATTTTTCCTTCACTAATGACAGCAATCCGGTCACTAACATTAAAAATTTCATCTAATTCGAAGGAAACAAGCAAGACGGCTTTTCCCTGGTCACGTTGTTCTATCAGCCGTTTATGAATAAATTCAATTGCTCCGACATCAAGCCCCCTTGTAGGCTGTGCGGCAATGAGCAAATTCGGATTACGGTCAATTTCACGTCCAATTATCGCCTTTTGCTGGTTACCTCCCGATAATGATCTTGCAAGTGTTTGCTCATCAGGGGTTCTTACATCGAATTCGGAAATTAACGCTTTTGCTTTTTTATTGATTTCCGCTTTATTCAAAATTCCAAAATGCGAAAAAGGAGGTTTATAATAGGTTTGCAGCACCATATTATCTGCCACTGAAAAATCAAGCACTAACCCAAACTTATGGCGGTCTTGCGGAATATGGGCAACACCCGATTCTGTTACTTTGCGCGGAGAAAAGCTGGTAATCTTCTTTCCATTTAACAGAATCGAACCTGCTTCAACTCGCGCAAGCCCGGTAATCGCTTCGATTAATTCTGTTTGGCCGTTCCCGTCTACACCTGCTATTCCGACAATCTCTCCGGCATGCACATCAAGATTTAAGCCGCGCACCTTATTGACACCCCGGGTATCTTTCACGACTAAATCTATTATTTGTAAAACTTTCTTTCCCGGATTTGCTTGTTTTTTTTCGGTTTTAAAAGTTACTTCGCGTCCGACCATTAAGCTTGCCAATTCCGAAGGATTTGTCTCTTTTACATTCAACGTTGCGATCCCTTCTCCTTTGCGAATCACGGTTACCCGGTCACATACTTCCATAATTTCTTTTAACTTATGGGTAATTAAAATAATAGATTTCCCTTCGGCAATGAGCGTTTTCATTATATGAATAAGTTCTTTTATCTCTTGCGGGGTCAGTACAGCTGTAGGTTCGTCAAAAATAATTATTTCCGCACCGCGATATAATGTTTTGAGAATTTCAACCCTTTGTTGCATTCCGACAGAAATGTCCGCTATTTTTGACTGAGGGTCAACAGCAAGTCCATAACGGTCGGAGATCTCTTGTACTTTTTTTTCAGCCTTTTTTAAATCGATTTTACCATGTGATGTAATTTCTTTTCCTAAAATAATATTTTCTGTGACAGTGAAAGTATCAATAAGCATAAAATGCTGATGAACCATACCGATCCCTAAATCATTTGCAATATTGGGATTTGTAATCGTAACGGGCTTTCCTTTCACACGAATTTCTCCTTTTTCCGGCTGGTATAACCCAAAAAGGACATTCATCAACGTTGATTTCCCGGCACCATTTTCGCCAAGCAACGCATGTATTTCCCCTTTTTTCAGCTGAAGTGTTATATTGTCATTTGCGACAATGCCGGGAAACTCCTTTCGAATATTGAGCATCTCAATTACATAGTCCATTTCCTCACTCCCTCCTATTCGATCACTTGGTCTTCGGTAATATAAGCGGAGATCACCGAATAATTCCTTTATAGCGAATATATCATGCAAAATATGAAAATCTATTTATTAATGGCTAAAAAATTCAGTGAAAGGCGGAATTTACCATTCCACGCTTCAATCAATTTTTTCCGTTAACATAATGCAATATTTTTTCTTTAAAAAAGGAATAAGTAGGTTCTCTATAACCTGCCTATTCCTCATTATGAAACAAGTTACTATCGTCCTGTAAAACCGCGATGTATCGATTTATTTTAAATAATGATAAGGGGAAAATCCATACCTCTAAGTAAAGCACAGACTGGATTTTCCACTTTGTAATCTTCCGGTACAGCTTTATGAAATAAGGTTACTACTCTGCTTTAAATGTTTTTAGTTCTTCGTAAGTTCCAGGGATTGTAACGTCCCCTGCTTTTATTTTTGCCACCCATTCTTCAACTGTAGCATCAATATCCGCTTTATTTTCAATTGCTTCATTAACAGGTGCAAGTCCGACGCCATCCTGAGCAAGATCGTATACGATTGTTTCTCCGCCAGGGAAGTCACCGTTCTTTGCTTTTTCCGATAAATCTTTTACTGCGTTATCGACACGTTTTAACGCCGAAGTTAACACAATATTTTCTTCTTTTCCGTCAATTTCAACAACACCTTCAGCGGATTGGTCAGAGTCGACACCAATTGCCCAAATTTCACGAGCAGGATCCTGTTGTTTTAAATCACGTGCTTCTGTAAACAGACCGTTACCAGTTCCTCCTGCTGCATGGAAAACGACATCATTACCAGAAGCATAAAGTGAACTGGCAATCGTTTTCCCAACATCTGCCTTATCAAAAGCACCTGCATATTGAACTTCGACTACCGCATCGGGGTTTACTGCGGAAACTCCGGCTTTAAAGCCTACTTCAAAACGTTCAATAACATCTGATTCAATACCGCCAATAAAACCAATCTTATTTGTTTTTGTAGCTAAACCGGCTGCTACCCCTGCCAAAAACGATGCTTCTTGTTCTTTGAATAAAATGCTTGCCACGTTCGGTTGTTCCACCACTCCGTCAACAAGGGCAAAATGAGCATCTGTTTGCTGTTTTGCAATATCTTCAACAGCTTTTGTCATCATAAAACCAATCCCAAAAATTAAAGAAAAATCTTCGCGAGCCAACGAATTTAAATTCGTTGTATAATCAGCGTCTGAATGGGATGACACATAATTGTAACCATTCGTTCCTTTTTCCAAGCCATTTTCCTGGCCAAATGCTTCAATTCCTTCCCAGGCAGACTGGTTAAAGGATTTATCATCTATGCCGCCAACATCCGTAACCATGGCAACCGTGAAGTCGGAATTTTCTTCACCTTCACCGGTTGATCCGCCATTGTCATTGTTGTTTCCGCAAGCACTTAAAATCATGCCCGCAACAAGTAAAAGCGACAGCGCCAAACTAATTTTACGCTTTTTCAAAATATGTACCCCCCAGAAAATGATAATATTGTTTTGTTAGCAGCTTTTCACCCTATCAGATGATTCTACTAACCGAAAATACTATACCATTTTTCTTTCGAGAAATAAATAGCCGTCGCAAAAAAGCCTAAACATTTGTTGTGAAAAATAAAAGCGGAAGCGGCTTGGTCAGCTGCGACAAGCTTAAGACGAACAACAATAAAGTCCGCTCTTTGACTTTATTGTTGTTTGGCTTAAGACCTCGAGCCGATAGCGCCTGGAGCTGGACAAATAGAAAAGCGGAAGCGGCTTGGTCAGCCGCGACAAGCTTAAGACGAACAACAATAAAGTCCGCTCTTTGACTTTATTGTTGTTTGGCTTAAGACCTCGAGCGGCTAGCCGCTGGAGCTGGACAAATAGAAAAGCGAAGGGCGCTTGCACATCGGCGACAAGCTTAAGACGAACTTACATAAAGTCCGCCCTTTGACTTTATGTAAGATTGGCTTAAGACCTCGAGCCGATAGCGCCTGGAGCTGGACAAATAGAAAAGCGGAAGCGGCTTGGTCAGCCGCGTTACGAGCCTGATTCTTCAGCGGATTTTGAAATGAGCACGGCTCGCGGCTTACTGCCTTCATACTGTCCGACGACTCCCCTGAGCTCCATTTCATCAATGAGACGGGCCGCTCTTGTATATCCTATACGGAATCTGCGTTGTAGCATCGATACAGATGCAGTCTGCATGTCAATAACGAGCTCGACCGCTTCATTGTACAGCTCATCGACTGCCTCCCCTTTCGTTTCCGGAATATCATCGGGGATCATTTCCTCCTGATATTGAGCTTTTTGCTGTGAAATAACAAAATTTACTACTTCTTCAACTTCATCATCCGATAAAAATGCTCCCTGTACCCGGATCGGCTTTGAAGCTCCGACAGGTAAAAATAGCATATCTCCTCGTCCCAGCAACTTTTCCGCTCCCCCCATATCAAGAATAGTCCGCGAATCGATTTGTGAAGAAACGGAGAAAGCAATCCGAGAAGGAATATTTGCTTTTATTACTCCGGTTATCACATCAACCGACGGGCGCTGCGTGGCAATGATTAAGTGAATTCCTGCAGCACGGGCCATTTGTGCCAGTCTTGTAATAGCATCTTCAACATCGGAGGATGCGACCATCATTAAATCGGCTAACTCGTCCACAATGACGATAATATACGGCAAGAACGGCTGTTGCCCCTCTCCTTCCGCATTTTCGCGGCGAATATGTTCATTATAACCTTCAATATTTCTTGTACCAGTATGTGAGAATAACTCATATCTCCTCTCCATCTCACTGACAACTTTTTTTAAAGCCTGGGAAGCCTTGCGCGCATCTGTTACAACAGGCGCCAAAAGATGGGGGATACCGTTATATACATTTAATTCTACCATTTTCGGGTCAATCATCATCAGCTTTACTTCATGAGGCTTTGCCCTCATTAAAACGCTCGTAATGATCCCGTTTATACAAACACTTTTGCCGCTGCCGGTTGCTCCGGCAACTAAAAGATGCGGCATTTTATTCAATTCAGCCAGGACAGCTTCTCCAGTAATATCGCGGCCCAGCCCAATTAGTAATTTTGCTTCCGGATGGTCGTTTTGTTTCGATTCAAGGACTTCACGCAGCGAAACTACGGCTACTTCAGAATTGGGTACTTCAATACCAATGGCGGATTTTCCGGGAATCGGAGCTTCCATGCGAATATCTTTTGCCGCTAATGCCAATGCGATATCATCACTTAAACTAACAATTTTACTGACTTTAACACCTGCATCCGGATGAACTTCATATTTCGTTACCGCAGGTCCAAGATGTACCTGGGTGACTTTTGCTTTCACACCAAAGCTTTGAAACGTCCTTTCCAGCTTCGCAGCATTTGCATGAATTTGCCTGTATTCACCACTTTGATCTGCTTGCCTCGGCCGTTTTAAAAGCTTAATAGGCGGTAATTCATATGCTGTATTTTCAACTTCTGTAAAAGAAATAACCGGCTCTGTATCATCCTCAGCTTTTGCTTCTATTCTTTCTGCTTCCGTTAACTCCTGATTTTTTTCTGTATAAGCTTTGTCTGTAAAACTGGAAATGAGCGGCTCTATCGGTTTATCGTCATTCGTTTCGTTGTTCTCATTTTCATTAACGGGAAGCTTTTTTCCTGACTTCTTTTGCGCGGAAAAAATATTTGCCTGCTTCTTTTTTGCCAGTTTTTTTTCCTTTCGCTCTTTATACCATGAAACAATATCATCCTTTACTTCATGCCATTGCTTTTTAATAAACTGGAAAAGGGCTGAAAAAAACTTTCGCATCGTATCGCCAAATGTTTTCCCGGTCAAAAGGATAACACCGATGAGAATAAACAGACCCGCAACCAGCCTTGTGCCTGCTTGGTCAAATAATAAATAGAAAAGGGCTAACAAAACGGCGCCGATCATCCCCCCGCCGAGGTCTGTAGTCGATGTCTTCTGCTGCACCTCCAGTTGAAATAGTTCCCAAGTATTCGAAATCACACTTGGATTAGCAAATTTACCTTCATCCCCCAATCCCTGAAAAAGACTCGCATGACTCAGACATAAAAGAGATCCGACGATAAAATAAATTCCTACTAGTTTCGTATTTAATAAATAGGGGCGCTCTCGTTTCCACATCAAAAACCCGCTATAAACGAGTAAGCCCAGCAAACCAAGTATGTACCATTCCCCCATAAAAAAGCGAAAAAACAATGCAGACGCCCTTCCGACTGCACCAAGCTTTGCAAGGGAAATAACGACAAGAGAAAACAGAATTAATGCAACTAATTCAAATTGCATTGCTCTTTTTATATGTTCCCGTTTACGGGACTTCCGTCTTTTTCTCTTCACCATAATCAAATCACCCGCATTTTGGAAATTAAAGGGGTTAGACAAGCGTTTTGTACAGAGTGAACTAACTTACAACCCCGAAATTTAATAATTCATAACAAAGCAAAATAAATTCCCGCTGAATTTACTTGAATTTTCATCTTAAAAAGTTACAAGAGAAAGCAGCCATCCGGCTGCTTTTAAAATTAGTTTCATTATAACACAAGCTTTTAGGAAAGGGGGATTTTTGTCCCGGGAGCCCATTTATCATAAAGAAAATGAGCTGGATCACTGCTCAAATTACGGATAATCTGATAATGATCTCCCATTAATTGTACCAATACAGGCACTCCGTCAAACTCAACAATTTTTTGATTTTGAAAGGCAGTTTCATCTGCAGGAAAAATAAGATCCTTTGGCATTACTGTATATAATATCATTGAATAAGACCGCCGTTTTCCGGCTCTTTTTGTTTATTACTTTCAATCAATTGATTTAACATGAGCATCGCCTCACCAATTCCCCCCACTTTATCCATTAATCCATAATCGACTGCCTCTTTTCCAACCACATTCGTGCCAATGTCTCTTGTTAAATTACCTTTTGCAAACATTAAATTCTTAAATTGCTCAGCCGTTACATGTGAATGTTTCGTAACAAAATTAGTTACCCTGTCCTGCATTTTATCTAAATATTCAAATGTTTGCGGAACTCCGATTACTAAACCGGTAAGACGGATCGGATGAATCGTCATCGTTGCCGTTTCCGTTATAAACGAATAATCACAGGAAACGGCAATCGGAACACCAATGGAATGGCCGCCTCCTAAGACAATGGACACCGTCGGCTTTGATAACGAAGCAAGCATTTCCGCAATCGCAAGCCCCGCTTCTACATCTCCGCCTACCGTGTTTAAAATAACCAACAGACCTTCGATTTTCGGATTTTGCTCAATTGCAACAATTTGCGGGATTAAATGCTCATATTTTGTTGTTTTATTTTGCGGTGGCAATTGAAGGTGTCCTTCGATTTGACCGACAATTGTTAAGCAATGGATTTTTGAATCTTGTGATAGCTGAGGGACGTTTGTCTGTCCAAGTTGCTGAATCTTTTCCATCAAACCGGACGGCTCTTCTTTACGCCCATCATCATTTGAAAAATCGTGTTCATCCATTTCTCTTTCCCCCTTCCATTCAGGTAATGCTAGAGGATGCTTCTTACTCGTTACCTTTTTAAACATGCACTACTAGTATAGGCGGGGAAAAATATTTCATACATTTTAGATTTCCATAATAATTGGTAATATCATTGGTCTTCGCTTCGTTTTTTCATATAAATATTGATTTAATTCATCACGCATATTTTGCTTTAATGCACTCCAGTCAAATGTTTCCTGCGCAATATTTTGTTGAACTATCTCGCTAACTCTTTTGGCTGCTTCATCTAACAGCTTTTCTGATTCACGGACATATACAAATCCCCTTGAGATTATTTCCGGACCTGCCGATATCTTTTTTTCTTTTTTATTTAGGGTGACAACAACGATCAGGATTCCATCTTGGGATAACAGCTTCCGGTCACGCAAAACAATATTTCCTACATCACCGATTCCGCTGCCGTCAATGAGCACATTAAAGGCTGAGATGCGCTCACCCGGTTGAAAATGATCTTTTTTCCATTCAATTACTTCACCTTTTTCCGGAATCATGATTGCTTCTTCTGCAATGCCGCATTCTTTGGCAATTTTCGTATGTGCTTTTAACATGCTGTAATCACCGTGAATTGGCATAAAATATTTTGGGTTCATTAAATTGATCATAAATTTTAGTTCTTCCTGACTTCCATGGCTAGAAATCGTAAAGAGTCTGTTTCTTTCTACGCTAGCTCCGGCACGGACAAGCATATCGATCGTCCGGTTGATAAAAAGCTCACTTCCGGTTAATGGAGATGCAACAAATAATACGGTGTCTCCTTCTTTAATTGATACTTGTTTGTGAGTATTTTTCGCCATTTTCTGCAGTGCTTCAATGGGTTCCCCCTGATCCCCGGTAATTAACACAAGAACTTGGTTATCCGGATATTGGTCTAAATCGGCTGCAGAAATGATTGGATTTTCTTCTACTTTTAAGTATTGTAATGGTAAAGCGATCTCAAAAATTCTTTGCAGACTTTTCCCGACAACGGCAATTTTTCGTTTACTGAGCGATGCAGCATCAAAAATATGTTGAATCCGGTTTAAATCGGAAGCATAGCATGCGGCAATGATTCTGCCTTGTGCTCTGTAAAATGTATCCACTAATTCCCGGCTTAACAGTGCCTCGGATGGAGTATATCCGGGTTTTTCAGCATCTGTACTGTCTGATAATAAACAGAGAACGCCTTCTTCGCCGATTCTCGACATTCTCCCAATATCCGCTTTATAAAAATCGCCGGCTGCCTGATCAAATTTAAAATCGCCGGTGTGAACAATACTTCCAGCAGACGTGTGTATACAGATTCCTACCGAATCAGGAATACTATGGTTTGTACGAAAGAAAGAAATCGTTGCCGTGTCAAAATCCAATACGGAATCAGCTTGAATTTCAATAAATTCCGCATGACCATTGTAATCTTGTACTTTCATTTTTTCCTTTGCCAAGGCTAATGTCAATTTCATTCCATATACTGGAACAGATAATTCTCGCAATACATAAGAAAGAGCACCGATGTGATCCTCATGTCCATGAGTAAGAAAAATTCCTTTTACTCTTTCTTGATTTTCTTTTAAATAGGTAATATCAGGGATGACAATATCAATCCCCAGCATTTCGTTCTCAGGAAACATCAGTCCTGCATCAATTACAAATATATCCTTGTCTACTTCAACTAAGAACATATTTTTTCCGATCTCACCAACTCCCCCGAGAGCGACAAGCTTAATGCTTTCATTGTTTCTTTTTTTCAATTTTTGTTCCTCCTGTATGGACTTAAGTTAGGCCGACCATTGATCAGTTACTTTTATTATACTTGAAGTAAGAAATCCATTACAACCAAATATATGTAATAGTACGAAAGCAACAGATTGTTCATCGGGATTTTCCTGTTTTCCCAATGTCTATAGTTAGATTGACATCCCTAATGATGTCATAAATGTGAATCTACCTCCGGACAGGGACTTTTTATCCAGATTGAATTCACTAGCTTCCTTGACAGGACATAATTTCTGAGATTCAATAAGAGGTATTTCTATTTGTAAAAACAGATCAATAACCAAGAAAGGGAAGGGCTTTTTTTGATTAATAAGGATTAGGGACAAACGACAGCACTGGTGCCGATGGAAATTGGAAAAGCAAAGCGTCTCCGCTTTGCCTGATCACTTTATTTCATCACCAACTTGATATTGTCTTATTATATTATTAATCCGCTCAATCTTCCTGTAGTAAATCAGCAAGTTCCGCCCTTTCACTGCCTGTGAGAGGAACAAGAGGAAGTCTGACAGAACCGACATTTAAACCCTTTAATTGCAGGGCAGTTTTGACCGGAACCGGACTTGGTGCCTTAAATAAACCTTCCATAAGCGGAAGAAGTTCCTGATGGATGACGGCAGCTTTTTGCTGATTTCCTTCCAGATGAGCACTGACCATTTCCTGCATTTTATTGCCGACAATATGAGAGGCAACAGAGACAACTCCACTCCCGCCAATGGCAAGTATCGGCAAAGTTAACGCATCATCACCGCTGTACAAATAAAAATTTTCATCTGTTCCAGCAATGATTTTCGTCATAGCGTGTAAATCGCCGCTTGCTTCTTTTACTGCTGTGATATTAGGAATATCTGCTAAACGAATAATCGTTTCTGGTGCAATCTTCACAACCGATCTTCCGGGAATATTGTATAACATAACCGGTAATGAAGTCGTTTCCGCAATTGTTTTAAAATGCTGATACAAGCCTTCCTGGTTCGGTTTATTGTAATAAGGGGCAACAAGCATAATCGCATCCACACCGATTTCTTCCGCTTTTTTTGTCAGCTTTATCGATGCATAAGTGTTATTTGATCCCGTTCCGGCAATAACCGGCACTCTTTTGTTTACCACTTTTACTACATGCTGATACAATGCCAGCTTTTCTTCCGTTGTTAAAGTAGGTGATTCCCCTGTCGTCCCGGCAATCACGAGCGAGTCTGTACCATTTGCCAGTAAATACTCAATTAACTGGCTGGTTTTTACAAAATCAATGCGGCCATTTTTATCAAATGGGGTAACCATGGCTGTTGAAACACGGCCAAATATTGTCACGTTTATCGCTCCTTTCTACTGATCAGTACGTTTAAAATCTATTTGTTCCTTTTCTAATTCGAAAGCATCGTGCAAGGCATTTACCGCTTTTGCTAAGTCCGTCTGCTTTATGAGCACCCATATGGTTGTGTGACTGTCTGCGGATTGCAAGATGCGAATCCCTTTTTCGGTAAGTGCTGTGACAATCACCGCTGTCACTCCAGGAACTCCTGCCATTCCCCCGCCTACAACTGCTACCTTGGCACATTCCCGTTCTACAACCGGTTTGTGTCCTAAAGCAAGCAATACAGATAGCGCACGTTCAGTCGCATCCTCTGTCACCGTATAAACAATACTTGTCGGAGAAATATTGATAAAATCAACACTGATTTTTTCATTTGCCATTGCCTGAAAAACCTCTGCCTGCAGATTATACTGATCCTTCCTGGCAAATACTTTTATTTGTGTCACCGGAGATAGCTGGGCAATCCCCGTGATAAGCCGCTCCTTTATATCGCTTCCCTTGTTGATACGTTTTATGGTCGTCACAAGAGTACCGGGTTTATCACTATAGGTGGACCGAATACGGATCGGTATTTTTGCCTGCATGGCAATTTCTACAGCACGGGGATGAATCACTTTCGCGCCTTGATATGCCATATTGCATACCTCTGTATATGTGACAACAGAAAGTGGCCTGGCTTTTTCCGCAATTCGCGGATCTGCAGTCATGATCCCGTCCACATCTGTGAAAATATCAATATATTCCGCATTTACAGCTGCTCCGATAGCTGCGGCAGAGGTATCACTTCCTCCGCGGCCAATCGTTGTAATATCACCATTTTTCGCAGAACCTTGAAAACCGGCGACAACAACAACATCATGATTTTGGAGATTTTTTAATAATCTATCACATTTCATTTCTAATATTTTCGCATTTGTATGTTCATCATTTGTGCGAAATCCGGCTTGTGCTCCCGTAAGCGCTGTCGCTTCCATTCCTTCTTCCAACAGCATGTTTGCAAAAACGACACTAGAAATAATTTCGCCGCACGATAGAAGCATATCGCTTTCCCGCTTACTGATTTTCGATTTGCTCCCCCCTACCAAAGACAATAAAGTATCTGTTGCATATGGTTTTCCCATTCTTCCCATCGCTGAAACGACTACAATTACCTTATAACCTTGCTTTAGGGCTCTTTTTACGTGCTCTTTCGCTTGAAAGCGGCTTTTCTCGTCTTGCACTGAAGTACCGCCAAATTTTTGGACGATTAATTTCATCATTACACCTCGGAAAATACGGATAATGTCATTTAATTAACTGAAGTCTGATTAAGCTTTCTGCAATTTGTACAGAGTTCCAAGCAGCACCTTTTAATAAATTATCGGAAACAACCCATAAATGGAAACCGTTTTTCACATCAAGATCGTTGCGAATGCGGCCGACAAATACCTCGTTCTTACCTGCACAATTTGCCGGCATCGGATAAATTTGTTCACTCGGGTTATCTTGTAAAATAACTCCAGGTGCGTTTTCTAATAAGGCTTTTATCTCTTCTGCCGTAATATTTTCTTCATTTATTTCCACATAGACTGATTCTGCATGACCTGTCCCAACAGGGATTCGCACACAAGTAGCCGCCACTTGTAAATTTGGCAAATGCATAATTTTTTTCGTTTCGTTTATCATTTTCATTTCTTCAAATGTATAGCCGTTATCCTGAAACACATCGATTTGCGGAACGGCATTAAAAGCCATCTGATAATGTTTCTTATCCCCCTTTACAGGTAAGATATTTGTCTCAAAAGGTTCATCATTTAAAATTGCCTTTGCCTGGTCATGCAATTCTTTTACCGCTGCAGCACCAGCTCCGGAGACAGCTTGATAGGTGGAAACAATAACTTTTTTCAGTCCCCATTTTTTCCGGAGCGGTTCCAATGCGACAACCATTTGAATCGTGGAACAATTCGGGTTGGCGATTATCCCCTGATGAAGGGAAAGATCTGCTTCATTCACCTCCGGAACGACCAGTGGTACATGCTTCTCCATACGAAAAGCACTTGTATTGTCAATCACGACGGCACCATGCCGTACTGCTTCCGGAGCGAGCTTTTTCGAAACACTCCCCCCGGCACTGAATAAAGCAATGTCAACATCTTGAAAACTTTCAGGACCGGCCTCTTTTACGATATATTCTTTTCCTTTAAAAACCTGCTTCGTCCCCGCAGAACGAGCAGATGAAAGCAACGTTAATTCAGATATTGGAAAATTTCGCTTTTCAAGCGTATGCAGCATTTGCCGGCCGACTGCACCAGTTGCGCCAACAACAGCGACATGGAATCCACTTGTTTCACCCATTTTATTATATCTCCTCTCATTTCTTTTCGTCTAATGTGATGATATTTTTATGAATATAGAAGGAAAGGCAAGTGTCACCTTTCAATCTTTCTAATATCATTCATTTTACCATATTCACATCTGAATGAAAGAAGCTTTTTGCAAATCATTCATCTTTGTAACGTTCGACAATAACAGGCTGATATTGTTTCCTATTTAATGCCGCTTCGATTGTCGGTATCAGCATCGTCATTCTTGCCACCATCGAATTCGGTTTTTTTACAGGATCATCCTGGCCGAAAGGAATAAAATAAATATTTTTTGTCGCCATCAGCCTCATCAGATTCACTCCGTTTAATCCAAGTGCGTCATTTGTAGATATTCCTACTACGACAGGCATTTCATTGCGCATCGTTGCCTTTGCTGCCATCAGTACCGGGGAATCAGTAAGTGCATTAGCAAGTTTACTCATAGAGTTTCCCGTTAGTGGTGCAATAACCATACAATCTAACGGAATTTTTGGACCGAGCGGCTCCGCCTTGACAATCGAATCAATTGCCTTATTCCCGGTTACGGTTTCGATTCGCTTCACCCAATCCTCACCGTTTCCAAAACGTGTTTCCGTATTTTTGACTGTAAAAGTGACAACGGGAATGACTTCTGCCCCTTTTTGTACCAGCTTTACTATTTCCGGAAAAACATCATCATACGTACAATGGGAACCTGTTAAACCAAAACCGATCCGCTTCCCCTTAAGCATTTTGTTTTCCCTCCTTTAATTGTTGAAGTTCTTCGAATAGTAATTGCGAAAGCACATTTGCGAGGATTTTTCCGGCTGTTTTAGGAGCAACAATTCCCGGAAGTCCGGGAGTTAAAAGCGCTTTAACACCGCGTTTTTCTGCGTAACGGAAATCCGTGCCGCCAGGCTTTGAAGCGAGATCAATAATCAAGGTATGTGCCGGCATTTTCGAGATAACAGAAGCGGAGATAACGGGTGCGGGAATTGTATTAATACAGATATCACAATTTTTCACTTCTTTTTCAACCTCTCGTAAATGGAATGGGACTAATCCCATTTCCGTTATTCTCGCGATGTGTTCACTTCTTCTTGCCCCGACTTTTACTTTAGCTCCTAATGAATGAAACGTTCTCGCAATACTCATGCCGACTCTTCCAAGCCCCAAAACGATAACATTTGCTCCGTGAATGGTCGAATCCGTATGCTGGATCGCAATCATAATCGTTCCTTCCACTGTTGGAATCGAATTATAAATAGCAACATCATCACGTTCGAACAATTTAACGAGACACCGGTTTGTTTTTAATGTGATTTCGTTCAAATAATCATTGGAAATTCCTGAATATACGATACAATGCTGCGGTGTTTTACTTAGTATTTCTTCAGAAAAAAGTACTTTTTCATTGGAAAATATCGTTTCGACCTGCCCATTTGCACTTGTTCCCGGCACTGGCAAAAGAATTGCGTCGACTTGCGAAAAGTCCATATCTTCGATTTTTTCTTTACTTGCACCGATAATGGCATGATCAAGCTGTTCAAATCCAATTAAATAAAGCTTCGCATCTAACTCTGTTAGCTTTCTGATAATCTCAAGCTGCCTGGCATCTCCGCCGAGAACGGCTATTTGCATATCTGTCAGCATTAAACTTCCACCTTCTTTAAAAATCCTCTGGATATTTGTAACATCTTCCTTCATCATCTTATGATGGCGTTTCTTAATAGGTGAGTTTTCCAAAACAAAATAGCAGGAAAACGATGAGGATAATCCATTGGTATGTTTTTACAAAAGAAGCTAAAAGCAAGGCTGTTAAACGAGGAAAAAACTTTAATTACTTCAGCAAAAAAGTATTCTATATGCTGATTTTGTTTGATACAAATATAGTACAAGGAAACATTCTAAAATAGGGGGAAATGAAATGAGGCTTAGTGAATTAAGTGGAAAAGAAATCGTAGATGTAAAGCGGGCGGAGCGTTTGGGAATTCTGGGACAAACAGATTTAGAAATTAATGAACAGACAGGACAAATCCAGGCATTAATTATTCCTGCCGCAAAGTGGATGAAATTTAAAAGAAACAATGAATATACACGGGTCCTTTGGAAACATATAAAAAAAATAGGTAATGATATGATTATTATTGATATGGATGAGAATTAAAAAAAGGTGGAGACTGTCCTCCACCCATTGGTAAAAAAGCTATTTCCGAATCACTTTAAAAAAATATCTTCCTCTTCCGGACTTATAAGTGCCACCGCGTATTGATCTTGAAAAAGTTTGCTTGCTAAACCGTTTACTTTTTCTAAAGATACTTCATCAATCTCTTCAATAATTTCATCTAATGAGCGGTGGCGGCCAAGCAGCAATTCATTCTTTCCGTTTCTGCTCATGCGGCTATTTGTACTTTCCAGGCTGAGCATTAAATTACCTTTCAGTTGTTCTTTGCTGTTTGTTAATTCTTTTAACGTAATTCCCTCCTGTTTCAGCCCGTACAACGAATTTTGGATCGTTTCGAATAATAATTCAAGTTGTTTAGGATTTGTCCCGCCATATATCGTAACAATGCCGCTGCTTTGAAAAGCGGAGTGATAGGAAAAAACGGAATAGGCAAGCCCTCTTTGCTCCCTAACTTCCTGGAATAATCTGCTGCTCATACTCCCGCCAAGGACATTATTTAAGACAACTAAACTATACATATCCGGATCACCGACCGGCAGACCTTCAAAGCCCAAACAAAGATGAGCCTGCTCCGTATCTTTTTTCCGCACTAAATGATTGGAATGAAACTGTGGAACTGCTTCTCCTGCATGCTTGCCTTTCCCTTCATAGGAGCCAAATAATGCTTCTGCCTCCTTGATGAAAAGTTCCGTAATATTTCCGGCGATGGAAATAACGACTTTCTCCGGCGTATACATGTCATGCTTATATTGATGTAAAACTTCATCTGTAAAAGTTTTCAATGTTTCTTCCGTTCCCAATATTGGAAATCCTAAAGGATGCTTTTCAAACACTGCCTTACTTAATAAATCATGAATAATATCATCCGGTGTATCTTCATACATTTTAATTTCTTCATAAACGACTTTTTTTTCTCTGATTAATTCCTCTTCAACAAAGGTTGAATGGAAAAACATGTCCGCCAATAATTGCAATGCAAAGCTTGCATGGGTATCAAGCACTTTAGCATAAAAACATGTGTATTCTTTTGATGTAAAAGCATTCACCTGACCGCCGATGCTGTCAAATGATTCGGCAATATCCCTTGCCGTTCTCGTTTTTGTACCTTTAAAAAACATATGTTCAAGAAAATGAGAGATTCCGTTATTTTCACTGTGTTCATTTTTCGATCCGGTTCCAATCCAGACGCCAATTGCAACTGAACGTACAGTAGGGATATTTTCTAATACGATCCTTACTCCGTTTTGACAAGTATACTTTTTTACCAATGCTATTCCTCCTGACCTGACGCGCATGCAAACACTAGTATAGCTTACTCTATTGCTTTTTCGCAAATCTTAGTAAGTATTTCTTCCGAGAAAAAGGAGACTGTTCTCTTTTACATAATATTAGAAAATATTCATCTTACGGTACCGTAGATATTACGCTTCTATCTATTTTATTTAGTTTCGAAAAATTCGTGCACATTACCGACCCGCTTCTCGCTTAATAAGTCCGTTACTGTTCCAATTTGTAAGTTCTTTTCATGCAGTTTTTCGATCAATTGATTCAATGAATTTGCCGTTGAGACTGTAGGATGCATTAAGATAAGCGATCCTTTTTCCACCTTACTTAACACGCGCTGCAGCAGGACTTCGGGTGCCGGTTTTTGCCAATCAATCGTATCTACAGTCCACATTATGGTTCCTAATCCTTCTTCTGCGGCAATTTTTACTACATCTGATCGATAACTGCCGCTCGGCGGCGCCAGCCATTTGATTTCCGCACCTGTTGTTGCTTTAATTACTTCATTTGTCATAACAATTTCTTCTCTAATTTTATTGGAAGCAAGTGTTTGCATATTAGGGTGAGTATAGGAATGATTACCAACTTCATGTCCTGCATCAACGATCATTTTGGCAAGCTCAGGATTTTTCTTTACCCATCTGCCCTCAAGGAAAAAGCTTGCTTTCAAACGATGCTTTTTTAATGTTTCAAGAATACTTGATAAATATTCATTTCCCCATGCTACGTTGATAATAAAGCTAACCATCGGTTTTCGCGGATTCCCTTTATAAATTTCTGTCGGAGGTAAGTCTTGCAAATGAATTTCCGGTTCAATTTGTTTATAAACAAGTTTTTCAGCTGAGAATGTTCCTTCCTTCTGCATTTTTTTATAGGAAGCTTCGATATCAACCTTTATACCATTGTATCCGGGGATTGCTTTCCACACACGGTCTATCCTGGCATTTACAGGCGGTAAATAAAGCTGCTCAGCTTTATTTGCTATTTCTTCATATAACGTATCCGTATTTTTATATACCACCTTACTTTCTTCCTTCATCAAACTCGTCATATAACTCGTTGTATACGAATTAAATACAAGTAAAAAACCTGCAACACCTAAACATAAAACAAGAAAAAACCTCTTCAACCACACCACCCCCACCTTCCTTAAAAAAACATATGAAAAAAAAGGACAAGGTAGAACAATGAAATGCGGAGGGCGCTTGCTTAAACCGATAGGATGTTGGAGGCATTTGGACCGAAGGCGCAGTTTGCCTTCGAGCCAAATGGTGAAACAGCCGTACGGTTTAGCGCCCGGAGCTGGACAATATGAAATGCGGAGGCGGGTTGCCCAGCCGCGACAAGCTTAAGACGAGCAACCATAAAGTCCGCTTTTTGACTTTATGGTTGCTTGGCTTAAGACCTCGAGTGGCTACCCGCCAGAGCTAGACAATCTGAAATGCGGAGGGCGCTTGCTTAGAAACCATTCGTATCCGGAAATGAAAAAAAGCTGATCCAAACATGATGTACTTTATGCCAATTTGGCATTGCACGGAGTTGTTTAGTTCAGCAATTCTATTTTTTAAAATTTAAAGAAACTCTTTATTATTGTTGCTTTGCTTTCTCACGCTGCTTGCGTTCTTCACGTAAAACGGCTTTTCTTGATAAATTAATGCGCCCTTGTTTATCAATTTCCACCACTTTTACAAGTATTTCATCTCCTAAGGAGACAACATCTTCGACTTTTCCGATGCGTTCTTCTGCTAACTCTGAAATATGCACAAGACCGTCTTTTCCATTGAAGATCTCAACGAAAGCACCGAATTTTTCAATCCGTTTTACTTTTCCAAGATACATTTGCCCGACTTCCACTTCGCGGACTAGATCTTCAATGATTTTTTTTGCCTTCTCATTCATTTTCTCATCAGTAGAAGAGATAAAGATGGAACCATCCTGCTCGATATCGATTTTAACGCCTGTTTCTTCGATAATTTTGTTGATTTGTTTGCCGCTTGGACCGATGACATCACGAATTTTGTCAGGATTTATAGTCATTGTCAAAATTTTCGGTGCATACGGAGAGAGTGATTTTCGCGGCTGATTGAGCGTATGAAGCATAGAATCTAAAATTTGCATTCTGCCTTTTCTCGCCTGATGCAATGCTTCTTCTAAAATCTTGCGTGATAAGCCGTCAATTTTTATATCCATTTGCAAGGCTGTTACGCCTTTTTCTGTACCGGCAACTTTAAAATCCATATCGCCAAGATGGTCTTCCATCCCTTGAATATCTGTTAAGATCGTATAATAATCTCCGGATTTAACCAGTCCCATTGCAATTCCGGCAACTGGTGCTATAATGGGAACCCCGGCATCCATCATCGCTAAAGTGCTTGCACAAATACTTGCCTGAGATGTGGAACCGTTTGATTCCAATACTTCAGATACTAAACGAATCGTATAAGGAAAATCTTTCTCAGATGGAATAATCGGTTCCAACGCCCGTTCCCCAAGTGCACCGTGACCGATTTCTCTTCGTCCAGGGCCTCTCATCGGGCCGGTTTCCCCTACACTGAAGTTAGGAAAATTATAATGATGCATAAAACGTTTTTCTTCTTCAATGCCAAGACCATCAAGGATTTGTACATCACCTAAAGCTCCGAGTGTACATATACTCAATGCTTGCGTTTGACCACGTGTAAACAATCCGGAACCATGTGTCCTTGGCAATAATCCCGTTTCTGAAGATAAAGGACGAATTTCATCTATTTTACGGCCATCAGGACGGACTTTCTCAACCGTAATAAGGCGGCGGACTTCTTCTTTAACAAGTTTGTCCAAGATATTTTTCACTTGCTTTATGAGGTCTTCTTCCGCTTCTTCTTCATCAAATTTCGCAATGACGTTATTTTTTACTTCGGCAATTGCGTCATCTCGGGCATGTTTTTCTTTTACTTGAATAGCTTTGACTAATTCCGCTTCACATAAACCACGGATCTCTTTTTCTAAATCAGGATCAAGCTCATATAAAGCGACTTTCATTTTTTCTTTTCCAATTTCCGCAACAATTTCTTCCTGAAAAGCAATTAGGCGTTTTATTTCCTCATGTCCAAACATGATCGCTTCAAGCATTACTTCTTCAGGAACCTCTTTTGCTCCTGCTTCAACCATATTAATTGCATCTTTCGTTCCGGCAACAACCAAGTGAATATCGCTTTTTTCTCCTTGTTCTACCGTCGGATTAATAATAAATTTCCCATCAATTCTTCCAACATAAACGCCGGCAATCGGGCCATCAAACGGAATATCGGAAATAGATAATGCTAAAGAAGAACCTATCATTGCGGCAATTTCCGATGAGCAATCCTGATCCACACTCATTACCATACTGACTACCTGCACTTCGTTGCGAAAACCATCCGCAAATAACGGACGGATCGGACGGTCAATCAAGCGGCTTGCTAAAATGGCCCGTTCACTTGGACGTCCTTCTCTTTTGATAAAGCCGCCCGGAATTTTTCCTACTGCATATAACCTTTCTTCATAATTAACCGTTAATGGGAAAAAATCTAAATTTTTCGGTTCCTTTGAAGCGGTGGCAGTGCTTAATACAACAGTATCTCCATAGCGTATGAGAGCTGCACCATTTGCTTGCTTGGCCAATTGGCCTATTTCAACTGTTAACTTTCGTCCGGAACATTCAATAGAATATACATGTTTTTCTTGTCCCATATTTTGAACCCCTCTCTTCTTACATTCCACATGAAGAGGTTTAGTGCGCATATAACTAAACCATTACCAACATACAACTTCTATAAAAAACAGTTAGGATATTCGGAAATTTTTTTAAAAATACCTAACCGCGTACAATAACCTGACTTTTATCTCTTTGATGCTTCTGACAAACTGAATTTTTAAATACCTGTCTGGAAGGCAATCTTATCCTTCTCTAGTATTGCCATATTCCCAGCACTTTAACATAAAATAGAGCTGAAGTATGTATCAGTTTTCTAGTAACGAGGTTTTTGAAAAGTATATCACAATGGCAGAAAGCGATTAAACGTTAAAAAAGCGGGAAAACAATCCCGCTTAAAGAAGACTATCGACGCAAACCAAGCTTGTTAATTAACTCACGGTAACGTTGTACGTCTTTTTCGCGTAAATACACTAGCAGATTACGACGTTTCCCGACCATTTTCAAAAGACCGCGGCGTGAGTGATGGTCTTTTTTATGAATTCGCAAATGTTCATTCAAATTATTAATTGTTTCCGTAAGGACAGCGATTTGAACTTCCGGAGAACCGGTATCGTTCTCATGCGTTTTAAATTCATTAATAAGTTCTTGCTTCCGCTCTTGTGTGATTGCCATCCTATTCACCTCCTGACTATTCTATCCCCGGTTACTGAGCAAACGTTGGTGATTCGTCCTGCCAAGCAACGGTTCATTTTTAATACGATTATAAGAATACCTCTTTTTTTGACAAAAAGCAAGATCAAAGCTGTTTTTTGTAAACTTTTCAAAGATTAGACCGGCAGATTGCGATAAAGCTTCTTTCCTAAAAAAGGATACAATAGTCTTGATAATTTCAGGAATGCATCTTTTCATCAAAGGCCGTGTTTTTAAAATAATCGGAAGCTTGTTTCTTATCCCGGTTTATTTGTGCAACCAATTCCTCAACTTGAGCAAACTTTTTCTCTGATCGCAACAGCAGATGCCATTCAACGGTAACTGTTTCCCCGTAAATATCTTTTTGAAAATCAAATATATGTACTTCAATCGTTGGTTTTCTGCTTTTATCATTATTAAATGTCGGTTTTAAGCCATGATTGCATACTCCGTTATACCAATTCCCTTGAACAAGTATACGGACGGCATAGACACCGATTGGAGGAAATAGGTAAGCTTTGCCGATTTCGACATTAGCTGTCGGAAAACCGATTGTACGGCCCCGTTTATCTCCGGTTACAATCTTGCCTTCCATTTGATAAAACCGCCCCAGTAAAGTAGGGATGAGATCCATTTTTCCGTCGCGTAGCAAAGTACGGATCCGTGTTGAACTGACCTTTTCACCATTATTTGAAAATTTAGGAATAACTATGCAGGAAAATTTGTTTTGTGAATACTCTTCCATTGATTTCATTGAGCCAATGCCTTTTTTCCCGAAAGTAAAATCAAAGCCGGCAATGACATGTTGACAGTTTAAATTGATGAGATATAAATCAACAAAGGTTTCTGGTAATAAATTAGCAAAAGTTTGTGTAAACTGAATAATAAAGAGATAATCAATTTCCAAATCATCAATTAAACGGATTTTATCCTCTAATGGTGTAATGTATTCTGCGTGTTTGATCCCTTTTCCGAGAATAACGGAGGGATGAGGATCAAAAGTCATTACCGCACTGCTTAATCCTTTTTCCCGGGCTTTTTTTTTCGCTTCTTCTATGACTTTCCGATGACCGTTATGGACTCCGTCAAAAAAGCCTAATGCGATGGCAAGAGGCGGAAAATCATTTTTATGAAAAGTTTGCGGATGTTCAATCTTTATTAGTTTCATGATGTGGATCACCTTTTTTCCGATTTAAGCACTTTATTCTTTTTTGATAGAGAAGTTTAATATCGATCAGGTTGAATCAGTTCTCAATACCTTTTCCGGCTTCAGCAAGCCATGTTTTGCCGGATGCTGTTGATAAATGGCAAGTGCCTTGTTATTTTCTGTTATTACTATAATCGGATCCTGCGTATGTATAAGTTCATTTGGACAAACGAGGATTGCTCCGTTTTTCACTTTCTTTGCTAATGTATCATTAATTTGATATTTCGGCAAATGGGAAAGTGCCTGTTCTAACGGAAATAACTGTTGCTGTAATGTGCCGTTTTCCATCTCTTTTTCAATGTCAGCAAAAGTTAAACAATCTGAAATGGTAAAATCCGCCGATTGAACCCGGATTAAATCTGACATATGGGCAGGATACCCGAGCTTCTCGCCAATCATGACTGCCAAAGTCCGGATATATGTTCCTTTACTGCATGCTGCCCGAAAACGGAATCCTATTTTTTCTCCGCTAAAAATTTCCCTGTTATCTAATAAATCTAATTGATAAATAGAAACAGTCCGTGATGGGCGCTCTACCTCGATTCCAAGCCGGGCATACTCGTAAAGCCGCTTTCCATTTACTTTTACAGCAGAATACATTGGAGGAGTTTGCACAATCTCACCAGATAAATGAGCGAAAACGTTTAAAATTTTTTCCCGTGTGATCTGTTCTTTTATCGGGATTTGTGAAATTACTTCGCCTGAAGCATCTTCCGTAGCAGTCGCGATTCCGATGGTCACTTCTCCTTCATAGACCTTTCCGGCATTGGTAATATATTCTGCCACTTTTGTTGCTTTCCCGATACAAATTGGCAAGACTCCTGTTACATCAGGATCTAATGTTCCTGTGTGACCAATCTTTTTCATTTTCACTATTTTTCGAAGTTTAAGAACGCAATCATGTGATGTTACTCCTTTTGGTTTGTACAGGGGTAAGATTCCTTCCAAAGCCATCCCTCCAGACAAGTTCTAAACTTTTATCTTTTATGTCAATCCATTTGAAAAGGAAAACATACGAAAGCTGACTTATTACTTCATGAAATAAGTCAGCCCTGTTATTGCATTATTCATGCTGTTTTCCTTTATCTTCTTCATGGATGCGGTGCAAAAGATGTTCGATTTTATTTCCATAGGCGATTGATTCATCAAATTCAAAAAACAGTTCCGGCGTTTTCCGTAAACGGATACGATGCCCGATTTCAGAACGGATAAAGCCTTTTGCTTTTTCAAGCCCTTTTAACGTGGTTTCTCTTTGCTCCTCGTCACCTAAAACAGAAATATAAATCTTCGCTTGTTGAAGATCTCCGGTAACATGTACATCTGTCACGGTAACAAAACCGACCCGGGGATCTTTCATTTTTCTGCTAATGATATCGCCAAGCTCTTTTTTCATTTGTTCACCGACGCGATTAGCTCTTAAGTTCAATTCTTTCACCTCAATTTTTAAGGAGGTTGTTCAAAACAATCAATTGATTGTTTTGAACACAAATTTTAAAGCCATTCAAATTTTGTAATTGTTCGTTCCATTTCAGGGAACGAATCCAATAATTTAAGGGCATTACTTAATTCACGCTCAGCCGCAACACGCGCGCTGGCAACGGTAACGATCGCTATTTTTGTCCGCTGCCAGGTGTCCTGATAGGCAATTTCAGCAACTGATACATTCAATTTATTGGTTAACCTCGTTAAGATGCGTTTTAATACGGCGCGTTTTTCCTTCAAGGATTGCGCATCATATATCATACATTCACAAGTTACTTGCCCGATCATCTATTACCGCTCTATTTCCTGCATAACATATGCCTCTATGATGTCTCCTTCTTTCACATCATTATAATTCTTGATGGTAATGCCGCATTCATAACCTTGATTAACTTCTTTGGCATCATCTTTAAAACGTTTTAAAGCATCAACTTCGCCTTCATAAATAACGACACCGTCACGAATGACCCGGACACCGCTATCACGGGTGATTTTTCCATCCGTAACATAAGACCCGGCAATAGTACCTATTCTTGAAACTTTAAAGGTTTGCCTTACTTCTGCCTGGCCGATAATTTTTTCTTCAAATTCCGGATCCAGCATTCCTTTCATCGCGGATTCGATTTCTTCAATCACTTTATAAATAATCCGATGTAAACGGATATCAACTTTTTCTTCTTCAGCAGCTCTTTTGGCGTTATTGTCCGGTCGTACGTTAAACCCGATTACAATTGCATTAGAAGCGGCAGCAAGGGAGATATCAGACTCATTAATAGCACCGACACCGGTATGAATGATGCGTACATTTACGCCTTCAACATCCAGCTTTTGCAATGCGGCGGAAACGGCTTCAACAGAACCTTGAACATCTGCTTTGACAATTAAGTTTAACTCTTTCATTTCCCCTTGCTTCATATGCTCAAACAGGTTTTCCAGGCTTACCCTCGTTTTCTCACTCCGTTGTGCCTGAAGTGCCTGAGAAGCACGAATTTCACCAATATGACGGGCTGTTTTTTCATCATCGAAGACAACGAAGCGATCACCGGCTAACGGAACATCATTTAAACCGGTTATTTCAACAGGTGTCGATGGTCCGGCTTCTTTCACGCGGCGCCCGATATCATTGACCATTGCCCGTACCCGACCGAATGTATTGCCGACAACAATCGGATCCCCGACATGCAGGCTGCCATTTTGCACTAGCAAGGTAGCGACTGATCCCCGTCCTTTGTCCAGTCTTGCTTCAATAACGGTTCCAACTGCACGGCGGTTTGGATTTGCCTTGTATTCTTCAATTTCGCTGACGAGCAAGATCATTTCAAGTAATGAATCAATCCCTTCACCGGTCAGTGCGGAAAGTGGTACGAAAATCGTTTCGCCGCCCCAATCTTCAGGAATTAAGCCATATTCTGTTAACTCTTGCATAACCCGCTCCGGATGTGCTGCATCCTTATCAATTTTATTAACTGCTACAATAATCGGAACATTGGCGGCTTTTGCATGGTTAATTGCCTCAATTGTTTGCGGCATCACACCATCATCTGCAGCTACCACTAAAATCGTAATATCGGTTATTTGTGCACCTCTAGCCCGCATCGTTGTAAAAGCTGCATGCCCAGGTGTATCTAAAAAGGTGATTTTTTTGCCGTTTTCTTCCACTTGATAGGCACCAATATGCTGTGTAATACCTCCTGCTTCTCCGGCAGTTACTTTCGTATGGCGAATCGAATCAAGTAATGTTGTTTTCCCATGATCAACGTGTCCCATAATTGTCACAACAGAAGGTCTTTCCGTCAGATCTGCTTCAGCATCCTCCGTAAAGTAAACCTCTAAATCGGATGTGTCAACTTTTATTTCTTCCTCTACTTCTACCCCGTACTCACCGGCAATTAATTCAATCGCATCTTTATCAAGATCCTGGTTGATTGTCGCCATTACTCCTAGTAAAAATAGTTTCTTTATAATTTCTGACGGCTCCCGATGCAGTTTTTTTGCCAGCTCTCCTACGGTTAATGAATCCGTAAATGTAATTTTTTCCGGAAGCTCTTTTTCTTTTTTCTTAGGCGGTTTTACCGGAGAATTTACCTGCTTCCCTTTATTTTGAGCATTTTTTTGTTTATTATTTTTGTTTTTCTGCTTATTTTCCGTTTTTTTATTGTTGCGGTTTTTATTGATTTTTTTACGGTCATGAATTTCTTGTTGCTTTTGATTATCTTCTTCGTAGTCAGCTGCAGCCGGTTTTCCGGTTATCTTCTGACTTTTTGTTTGTTGGGAAGCTGGCTTTGCTTTCCCTTTATTTTTATACGCTCCATCTAACCTGGTGATCGTGTCATTTTCTATCATTGTCATATGGTTTGAAACTTCAATATTCATTTCCTTTAATCTTGCGATTACGTCTTTACTGGAAATGTTTTGCTTTTTTGCATATTCGTAAACTCTCATTTTCATAAATTTTTTCACCCCCGCTGGATTTAATCGAGCAGCGCAAGTATTTTCTTAGCAAACCCATCATCCAATATGCAAACAACCACACGTGCATCTTTTCCAATTGCGTGGCCAAGTTGGAAACGGTTGTCAACGTGCCGGTAAGGAACTTGATAGAATTTGCACTTATCGGTAATTTTTTTATAAGTGTTGGCGGAAGCGTCAGCTGCCAACAAAATTAGCTTGGCTTTTCCGTTACGAATTTCTTTTACCGTTAATTCTTCACCTGAAATAAGTCTACGCGCCCGATTAGCTATGCCAAGCAGTGACATCCATTGGTTTTCACTCATAGTGGAGTGTCACTTCTCCTTCTCAACGAGCTCCATAAGCTCATTATAAATCGAATCATCAACGGTTGTTTCAAGATGACTCGCTAAAATATTTTTTTTCTGTGCAAGTAAAATTGCAGCTTTATCTTTTGATAAATAAGCACCACGTCCGGATTTTTTCCCGGTTAAATCAACAGATACTTCGCCCTCTTTTGAGCGAACGATACGAACCATTTCTTTTTTGGGCTTCATTTCCCCTGTTGCAACGCATTTACGCAAAGGTATCTTTTTACGCTTGTTCACAACGATCCACCCTCTCCACTATTCTTCTTGATAATCTGTATCCTGATAATCATAAGATAACAGCACTTCATCGCGCGGATAAATTCCTGCTTCTCTAGCCTCTGTCTCTGATTTAATATCTATTTTCCATCCGGTTAATTTTGCTGCTAATCTGGCATTTTGCCCGCGTTTTCCTATTGCTAAAGACAGTTGATAGTCCGGGACAATGACAGTTGTCGATTTTTCCTCTTCATGAACAATGACATCCAATACTTTTGACGGGCTTAAGGCATTCGCTACAAAAACAACCGGGTCGGACGACCAATTTACGATATCAATTTTTTCACCTTTTAGTTCATTTACGATAGCCTGTACGCGACTTCCCTTTGGCCCGACACAGGAACCGACAGGATCAACTTCCGGATGATCAGAATAGACGGATATTTTCGAGCGATCCCCCGCTTCACGTGCTACGGATTTAATTTCGACAGTCCCGTCATATATTTCCGGCACTTCACTTTCAAATAACCGCTTCAGCAGGCCCGGATGGGTTCTGGAAACATAAATTTGCGGACCCTTTGTCGTTTTTTCTACTTTTGTTAAAAATACTTTAATCCGGTCATGCGGAAGATATTTTTCGTTTGGCATTTGTTCATTCGCCGGAAGGATTGCTTCTACTTTTCCCAGGCTTACGTATATAAATTTTGCATCTTGGCGTTGAACAATACCTGTCATGATATCTTCTTCGCGATCAATAAATTCAGAGTAAATAATGCCTCTTTCTGCTTCACGAACGCGTTGAGTTACTACCTGTTTAGCAGTTTGTGCAGCGATGCGGCCAAAGTTCTTTGGCGTAACTTCTAATTCTACAATATCTCCTAATTGGTAGTTTGGATTAATCTGTACTGCATCATCTAACGAAAGTTCCAACCGCGGGTCAAAAACTTCCTCGACAACTTCCTTTCTCGCAAATACATGCATCGTTCCAACTTCAAGGTTAATATCAATACGCACATTTTGTGCCTGGTTAAAATTTCGGCGATACGCAGAAATAAGCGCCGCTTCAATTGCTTCAATAATGACATCTCTGGATATTCCTTTTTCTTTCTCAAGCATTACTAGAGCATCCAATAGTTCGCTGCTCATTCTTACAGATCCTCCTTTAAGTATAACAGTTTCCCTCTGTATTTTATTTTGTTAAGCGTGTGTTCAAAAAGTTAGCGAATGAGAAGGAAGGTCAACGAAGAGATTCGCCGCTCATCATTTGCTGACTTCTTAAACATTCTCTATTAAGGAAAAAATTTTACCGCCTGCCATAAGAAAAAGATTAGTTTCCCCTGAATTCAAATATCAACAGGCATTATCAGTTGAAACGATTATTCACGTCTGATGGAAAATATTACCATAAATAAGCCTACGAAAACACGATTGCTAATCGTGCCTTTGCGATTTTTTCATATGGAATATCCACTGTTTTTCTTTTAGTCTTCACTTTAATCTCGATCGAAACGATATCACCAGTAAAGGAAGTGAGGATCCCTTCAAATGACTTTTCGCCATCAAACGGTTCATAAGTTGAGATAAATACATTCTTACCGATCGCCTGCTCAAAATCCTCTTTTTTCTTTAACGGCCGTTCAGCACCCGGTGAAGAAACTTCCAAAAAGTAATTATGAGGAATCGGATCCAGTTCATCAAGCTTCTCACTCAAACGTTCACTTACAATCCCGCACTCTTCTATATCGATCCCGCCGGTTTTATCAATATAAACACGAAGAAACCAATTTTTTCCTTCTTTAACATACTCAAGATCGACCAATTCAAAGCCAAGCTCCTCCGTTATTGGTAAAACCAGTTGTTCAACCTTTTCGATGATTTTATTCATTACAATCCTCCTTTTTAGAAGTGAGTGTGAAGCGGGAGACTGTCAAACCTTTCACCCTTCCCTGTCACCCCATTATTGACATTTCCTGAGCATGTAATTCAGAACGCGTTTCCTTTAGAGTGGAAAAGCTCTTTATCATACTAACAAACCTTCCCCTGTTTACCATGAAAAAAAATGGCACCGAAACGCGAATAAGTGCATACAACACGAAAGAGTGGGTTTCCCCACTCTTTTTCACGAGAGCTATAGATAGTATTTCCAATAAAACTATACCATAACAAAAAACTTACTGTCAAATACGAAAAGCGGAGGCGGGTTGCCCAGCCGCGACAGGCTTAAGACGAGCAACCATAAAGTCCGCTTTTTGACTTTATGGTTGCTTGGCTTAAGACCTCGAGCGGCTACCAGCTATACTAGATGTGGGAAGTAAGAGGTTAGAGGTGAGATTAGAGAAACCAGCCATTGTGGTTTCAACAATTTATTTATATTTTCCCACCTCCATTTGCTCACCTCTCACATCTAAAATGACCTCCGTTTGCTTTTTGCCTTCGATTCAAATGGTGAAGCTTAGAAAAAGGAAAGCTGGTTTTGATCCGGCAATGATGATAAGCAGCCTTGATTGTCAAGATATTCCATGATTGTTTTGGAAACTTTTCCGCGCTGCTGGAGATCTTCTTTAGAAAGAAAATCACCTGCTTCTCTCGCTTTTACAATATTGTAGGCAGCATTTGTTCCAAGGCCGGGAATAGCGTTAAATGGCGGTATTAATGTGTTCCCTTCAATTGTAAATTCAGATGCACTAGAATGATAGAGATCTACCTTTGTGAATGAAAATCCCCTTTCATTCATTTCTAATGCCAATTCCAGAACAGTTAGAAGGTTTCTTTCTTTTGCGCTTGCATCAAGACCTTTTTGATTAATTTCATCAATTCGCGATCTGATTGCCTGCGATCCTTTTACCATCGCGTCAACATCAAAATCTTCTGCACGCACCGTAAAATAGGCGGCATAATAGAGAAGCGGATGATGAACTTTAAAATAGGCAATCCTTACAGCCATTAATACATATGCGGCCGCATGGGCTTTTGGAAACATATATTTTATCTTTTTACAAGAATCGATGTACCATTCCGGAACATTATTTTTCCGCATTTCTGCTTCCATTTCTTCCGTTAAACCTTTCCCTTTACGGACAGACTCCATAATTTTAAAAGCAAATGCCGGTTCTAAGCCTTGATAGATTAAATTGACCATTATATCATCACGGCAGCCGATTACTTCACTAAGAGTACAAGTAGAATTTTGAATCAGTTCCTGTGCATTCCCGAGCCATACATCCGTTCCGTGTGAAAGACCGGAAATTTGTACGAGCTCTGAAAAAGTTGTCGGCTTTGTGTCTTCAAGCATTTGCCTGACAAAGCGAGTACCAAATTCAGGAATACCCAGGGTGCCTGTTTTACACATTATTTGTTCCGGCGTAACGCCAAGTGATTCTGTACCGCTGAAAATTTTCATAACATCCGGGTCATCTGTTGGGATTGTTTTCGGATCAATTCCGCTTAAATCCTGGAGCATTCGAATAACAGTCGGATCATCATGACCAAGAATATCAAGTTTTAAGACGTTATCATGAATAGAATGAAAATCAAAATGCGTTGTTTTCCATTCGGAATTCCGATCGTCCGCAGGATATTGTATCGGCGAAAAATCATAAATATCCATATAATTCGGGACAACAATAATCCCGCCCGGATGCTGTCCGGTTGTTCTTTTAACACCGGTGCAGCCTGCAGCAAGCCGGTCAATTTCAGCATTGCGGATTTGTAAATTATTATCCTGTTGATATGCTTTTACAAAGCCGTAAGCTGTCTTATCCGCAACAGTACCGATCGTACCGGCACGATAAACATGATCTTCTCCAAAGAGCACTTTTGTGTAATTATGAGCCTTGGGCTGATATTCTCCGGAAAAATTCAAATCTATATCCGGAACTTTGTCGCCTTTAAAGCCAAGGAATGTTTCAAACGGAATATCGTGGCCGTTTTTCCTAAATGGCGTTCCGCACTTCGGACAATCTTTATCCGGTAAATCAAAGCCGGAGCCGATCGATCCGTCATTAAAAAATTCCGAATGCTGACATTTCGGACAAATATAATGCGGCGGCAGCGGATTGACCTCCGTAATTTCCGTCATGGTTGCCACAAGCGATGAGCCGACTGAACCGCGCGAACCCACCAGATATCCATCGTCCAATGATTTCTTGACAAGCTTATGCGAAATTAAATAAATAACAGCAAAGCCATGGCCGATAATACTTTTTAACTCCTTCTCCAGCCGGGCTTCAACGATTTCCGGCAATGGATCACCGTAAATTTTCTTCGCCAATTCATAACTCTTTGATCGTATTTCTTCCTCTGCTCCTTCAATTTTTGGAGTGTAAAGGTCATCTTTAATCGGTTTAATATTTTCTATAAAACTGGCAATCTTATTCGGATTCGTAACGACAATTTCCTTCGCCTTCTCTTTGCCAAGAAAAGCAAATGCATCAAGCATCTCATTTGTTGTCCGGAAATGTACATCCGGAAGTTGGTGGCGATTTAACGGATTTGCCCCTCCTTGGGAGTTAACCAGTATCCTTCTGTAAATTTTGTCTGTTGGATTTAAATAATGAACATTTCCGGTTGCGGCAACCGGAATCTCCAATTTTTCACCAAGTTTCACAATGTTTGACATAATTTCTTCCAGGGCACGTTCATCTCGAATTAACTCTAATTCGATTAAATGCTGATAAACTTCTTTCGGATGAATTTCCAGATAATCATAAAATCGGGCAATTTCCTCCACTTCTTCGGGAGATTTCTGCATCATCCCCTCAAATACTTCTCCTTGATCACAACCGGAACCAATGATCAGCCCTTCACGATATTTTTGCAAAACGGATCGGGGAATACGCGGTACCCGGTAAAAATAATCGATATGAGCTATTGAAACAAGTTTAAATAAATTTTTCAATCCGGCTTCTGTCTGCGCAAGAACCGTACAATGATAAGGACGGGCTCGTTGGTAGGCATTTCCCTTCCCCATATTATCGTTTAATTGATCATGATATAGAATCCCTTTTTCTTCGGAATCCTTCAGCATTTTCATCAATAAATAGCCGGTAGCTTCCGCATCATAGACTGCCCTGTGATGCTGCGTCAGTTCAATATCAAATTTTTTCGTAAGTGTGTTTAAGCGGTGATTTTTCAATTGTGGATAAAGAAATCGTCCAAGTTCGAGTGTGTCAATAACAGGATTGGCCGCTTTTTTTAAACCGATCTTTTTATAACCTACATTTAAAAACCCCATATCAAATGAAGCATTATGGGCAACGAGGATGCTGTCTTCCGCCCATTGATAAAAGCGTTCGAGTACATCTTTAATATCCGGTGCGCCTGCCACCATATCGTCTGTTATTCCCGTTAAGTTAATCGTAGTAGCAGATAAACGGTGATGAGGATTAGCAAATGATTCAAACTTGTCCACTACTTCGCCGTTATGAAATTTCACCGCTGCCAATTCAATAACCGTGTCATAAACCGCTGATAAACCTGTCGTTTCGACGTCAAAAACAACATACACATCATCGGCTAATTTACGGTGTGCATCGTTATAAGCAATTGGCACGCCATCATCTACCAGATTTGCTTCCACCCCGTACAATATTTTTATCCCGTATTTCTTCCCGGCATTATATGCTTCCGGAAAAGATTGTGCAACTGCATGATCCGTAATTGCAATTGCCGTGTGTCCCCATTTTTTTGCTTGGGCAACGAGCGAACTGACAGATGATACAGCATCCATCTGGCTCATAGGAGTATGTAAATGAAGTTCGACCCGTTTTTCGCCTTCCGGCATCGTGTCCATCCGCTCAATTGGTTTTATTTCATTTAAATCATTTCCGATCATCACCAGATCCCGCACAAACGTATCGTTTTGGATACTTCCGCGGACTTTAAGCCACATACCTTTATGAATTCTTTGGAAGAGAGCCGCATCCTCTTTGTCACGGGAAAACATTTTAACCAGAATGCTGCTTGTATAATCCGTAATTTTAAATATTAATAAAGTCCGGCCGCTGCGCAGTTCTTTTGTTTCTGCAGAAAACACATAGCCTTCGATGGCAATACGCCGTTCTTCATCATTTATTTCCTCAAGCTTACGAAAATCAGCATCGTCTTTTATTGTATAGCCGACGATGACCGGACCTTCCTGTTCAGTATCGTCATTTGAATGTTTGCCGGCTTCCTGACGCTGTAATTCTGCAAGCGCCTGTAGCCCTCTTTCTTTATCTTCCGCTTGCTTAGCCATTAAAAATTGCTCGTATTCTTTATTTGCCTCTTTTTCTGCAACTTTTGTCTCCATTGTCAAATTTGGAAAACCAAATTGCTGATAAATATCTGCAATGGCAGCGGCATATTTATTTCGAATCGTCGCCCCTTCCGTTTCGTTGCGGACATTCACTATTAAACGGTTTCCCTTTACTTCCGGAATTTGTTCCGTTAGCAGCTTACGTAAAGGAGGCGATATGCCATCCATCTCTTCCAGGCATATGTGCCAATAATCAACTATTTGCTTTTCTTGAAAAACCGGATTTTTTACTGATATTGAAAAACTAATTTGTGCGATATGGGAAAAACTTTGTGACAGTCGTAAAGACAAGGTCTGATAAATAGTTGCAGGGAGAATCGAATCAAACAAGAACTGAAAATGCCATTTCCTTTGTTTTTTTTCAATGAGAACTTTCTCAATTTCTCCTGTTTCAAGCTGTTTTACAATACGATCGTCGGTTAAATGCAGTTGTTGCAGCAAAAGCATAAATCGCTCGCTCATTGTGCTCTCTGCCTCCTTTCTTGTTTTATAAAGTGAAACTTCCATCAGTGGGGTTTTCCGACGTACAGGACGTACTAGTGCCGACGTTGCAACAGGACGCCTGAGATTTTAGTCGGCCCTCATCCCCCACTGATGGTTAGTCACGCGGAGCCTGATTGATTTTTCTAAGGGCTAAAGCCCAAAGGAAAAACCTTACCACGCAGAGCCTGATTGAAATATCTAAGAGCTGAAGCTCTAAGATATTCCTTATCACGCGGAGCCTGACTGATTTTTCTAAGAGCTGAAGCTCTAAGAAAAACCTTATCGCGCGAAGCCCGATTGATTTTTCTAAGGGCTGAAGCCCTAAGAAAAACCTTATTTCACCAATCGGGCTTTTAGGGGCAGTTTATCCCCCGCCTAACTTAATTGGTTTCACCACCAATTTTGAGGCGAGGGTATTACTGCCCCTTAATCTGCGATAAATATTCGTTCGAAAAGTGACAAATTAGAAGCAAGAAAGTCGAGCCTTTCCTGCTCCCGGCAATCGGAGCGGACATTTATCCGTTTTTTTATAAGTTAATAAATGGGGTTTCATCCATTCCGATTGCCGGTTGAAACAGGGTGGTCGTAAACAACCTCTTATAATTTTGATAATAGGGAAGAAACTGTGTTATACAGATCTGCCTGATGAACTTCAAGCATTTCCCCGGTTCGGCGGACTTTTAGTTCGACAATCCCTTCTCCTGCTTTTTTTCCGACGGTAATCCGCAATGGCAAGCCGATTAAATCAGATTCGGCAAACTTTACTCCGGGACGCTCTTTGCGGTCGTCCATTAGTACTTCAATATGACGTTTTCTTAATTCAGCATAAATTGTCGCAGATAGTGAAGCCTGATCGTCATCGTTAAGATTAATTGGAATTAAATGGACAGCAAATGGAGACACGGAAAGCGGCCAAATCAGCCCTTTTTCATCATTGCATTGCTCCGCAATTGCCGCCATTGTTCTTGTAATGCCAATACCGTAGCATCCCATGATCATTGGCTGCTCTCTGCCATTCTCATCTAAGTACGTTGCATGCATAGCATCACTGTACCTTGTACCAAGCTTGAATACATGACCTACCTCAATTCCTTTTGCAAATTTTATCACACCTTGTCCATCCGGTGAAGGATCGCCTTCCTCAATAAAGCGTAAATCTGCAACTTGCACGGCAGAGAAATCACGGCCAATATTCACATTAATGTAATGGTAATTTTCTTCATTTGCTCCGCAAACCCCATTTACAATTCCACTTACAGCCGAATCAGCAATTATTTCAATATCTGTAACTCCAACCGGACCTAAAGAACCAACCGGACAATGCAGCAATGCTTTTGTATCTTCAGCATCTGCCAATGCAACGGTTTCTGCACCGTAATAGTTTTTCAATTTAATATCATTGACCTCATGATCCCCGCGGCAAAGCACGAGAACAGGTCTGTCATCCACTTTAAAAAGAAGTGTTTTTATGCATTTTGCCGCCGGTACCTGCAGAAAATCAGTCACTTCCGCTATCGATTTTTTATTTATAGTCTCAACTTTTTTGCGTTCAAGTAAAGCTTCCTCTGTCCTCTTATAAGTTACGTTGACAGGAGCCATTTCAATATTCGCAGCATAATCGGATTGATCTGAATAAGCGATCGTATCTTCACCTACTTCAGATAACACCATAAACTCATGGGTATCCTTTCCGCCCATTGCTCCGGAATCTGCGATAACAGCCCGGAAATTTAAATCGCAACGCCTGAAAATATTGGAATATGCCGTAAACAAAGCCTGGTACACTTCGTCAAGACTTTCTTTGTTTGTATGAAATGAATAGGCGTCTTTCATGATAAATTCGCGGCCACGCAAAATGCCGAAACGCGGGCGCTTTTCATCACGGAATTTTGTTTGAATTTGGTACACTGTTAACGGCAGCTTTTTATAAGATTTTACTTCATCACGCATCAGGCTGGTAATAACCTCTTCATGTGTCGCACCAAGAGCAAAGTCCCGGTTATTTCGATCCTTTAAACGCATTAATTCAGGACCGTATGTATACCATCTGCCTGATTCCTGCCACAGCTCTCCCTGTTGCAGGGCAGGCATCAGCATTTCGACCGCACCGGCTTCATTCATTTCTTCACGGACAATCGCTTCTATTTTTTTTAACACTTTGTTTGCAAGCGGTAAATAACTGTAAATACCGCTTGCATTTTGCCGGATATATCCTGCACGCAGTAAAAATTGATGGCTTTTTATCTCTGCATCTGCAGGAACCTCTTTTAATGTCGGAATCAGCATTTTACTTTGCTTCATTCATTTTTCACGGGCCAAAATGAACCCGTAATCCTCCTCCCTGTTACCAAACCGGAAATGTTCAATCAATATGAGTATCATTTACTTCTATTATAAAAAGAAGCGCTGGATATCATTCCATGTTACAACAAGCATTAACAGCATGAGCAGGGCAAACCCGATAAAATGCACCATGCCTTCCTTCTGTTTATCGATCGGTTTTCCCCGGACAGCTTCAACCGCAAAAAACATTAATCTTCCTCCATCCAGAGCAGGAATCGGAAGTAAATTCATAATTCCTAAATTTATGCTTAGCAATCCGGCCCATCTCATCAAATAAAACACGCCTGATTTTGCCACTTCTTCTGTTGCTTTATAAATTCCTGCCGGTCCGGAAAGTGCATCAATAGAAAACTGGCCGGTGATGAGTTTTCCCAGCATCCGGATTATTTCCACCGTCCAAGCATATGTTTCTGTTGCCCCGTTGGCGATTGCTTTAAGCGGTGAGTATTCTAATGATGTATAGACACCGATAATACCGAATGTTTCTCCTTCGACAGTAGTTTTCACCGGTGTAACGGGAATGTCCATTTCCCGGCCATTTCTATTAATTGTAAATTCTAATTGTTGTTCCGGATTTTCTCTGATGATTTCCACAACATCATCCCAGCTGGATATTTCTGCGCCATCGACACTCAGCACCGTGTCTCCTTTTTGCAGACCTGCTGCTTTTGCTGCCCCGTCATCCGTAATTTCTCCTAACACCGGTTCAGTAGACGGCACACCTTGTAACAATCCAATCAAAGCGAATACGACAAACGCCAGCACAAAATTCATCATCGGACCGGCAAAAATCGTCATCGTTCTTTGGCTTAATTTTTTGGAAGAAAACTGGCGATGATAAGGAGCAATTTGTGTTTCTGCCCCGTTTTCAATAAAGACAGCCGTTTCTTTAACCGGAAATGACAGTACTTTTTCTTCCTCATCATCCTCGGCATATCCTTTAATAACGAGTTCATGTTCCAAATCTGCATATTCTACTTCTATCTGTCTTGCATTTGGATATTTTTCTTTATTAGTCAAAATAATCGTACTTACCTTATTTTCCTCGTCAAAAAGAAGGCCTACACGGTAGCCCGGTTTCAATTCGACTATTTCCGGATCTTCGCCCGCCATCCGCACAAATCCGCCGAGAGGTAATAATCGAATTGTATAAAGTGTCTCATTTTTCTTGAAAGAAAAAACTTTTGGTCCAAATCCAATTGCAAATTCCCTGCAAAGAATTCCGGCTCTTTTTGCAAAAACAAAGTGACCTAATTCATGAAAAAAGACAAGCGCCCCGAATATGATAATGAAGGCTATTACTGTGCTCAAATGATTACCACCTTTGTTATAGAGGTAGTTCAAAAAGTCAACAAATCGTTAATTTTTTGAACACGTACTTAATTTGAAAAATGTTGCTCTCTTTTCACTATAAAGTGAAACTTCCATCAGCGGGGGTTTTTCGACGTACAGGACGTACTAGTGCCGACGAAGACATGAGGCCGTGGCGTACTTAGTCGGCCTTCATCCCCCACTGATGGTTAGTCACGCAGAGCCTGACTGATTTCTCTAAAGGCTGAAGCCTTTAGAGAAACCTTGTCGCGCGAAGCCCGATTGAATTTTCTAAGGGCTAAAGCCCAATGAAAATTCTTATTTCACTAATCGGGCTTTTAGGGGCAGTTTATCCCCCGCCTAAAACGATTGGTTACACCTCCATTTTTGAGGCGGGGGTATTACTGCCCCTTAATCTGCGATAAATTTTTTTGAACGTAATTTCTAGTTTCCTGATCTGCTGCCAATATCGTTTCAAGATTTGGTTTTGCTATTGGTTTATGTTTACTTAACGCATCTTCAATACATTCTTCAATATGCATAAAAGGAATTTTTCCCGTCAAAAAGGCAGCTACAGCTACTTCGTTTGCCGCGTTTAAAACAGTCGGCATTGTCCCTCCAATTTTTCCCGCCTCATAAGCATAGTGTAAACAACGAAAGCGGTCAAAATCCATTTTTTCAAAATGTAACGTGCTAATCTCTATAAGATTTAACCATTTTGCTTGAGATAATGCAATCCTGTCCGGAAAGGTTAGCGCATATTGAATCGGCACTCTCATATCCGGAGAACCAAGCTGGGCAATGACACTGCTATCATGAAATTCTACCATGGAGTGAATAATGCTCTCACGATGCAGTAAAACAGCTATTTGTTCATATGGGACAGAAAACAGCCAATGAGCTTCAATCACTTCAAAACCTTTATTCATCATCGTTGCCGAGTCAATTGTTATTTTCGCGCCCATTGACCAGTTGGGATGATGAAGCGCTTCTGCAATGGTGACATTTTCCAGTTCTTCACGTGTCCGATCACGAAAACTGCCCCCAGAAGCAGTAATAATCAGCTGCTCGATATTTTTTCTATTTTCTCCCTGCAACACCTGAAAGATTGCGGAATGCTCGCTGTCAACCGGAATAATCGGCACACTGTACCTTCTTGCTGTGTCCATTACGAGATGTCCTGCTGTTACAAGCGTTTCTTTATTGGCTAGGGCAATCGGCTTTTTCCTTTTTATTGCCTCCAATGTTGGCGACAGACCGACGCTGCCCAAAACGGCATTTACTACTATATCACTCTTTTCATATATTGCTGCTTCTGTTAATCCTTGATCCCCATAACTAAATTGTATATCAGAAAATTCAAGTTGCAACTCTTCTGCTGCTGATTTTTCTAATGTTGACACGAATTCCGGTTTTAATGCAGTGATTATCTCACGGGCTTTGTTAATATTTTTGCCTACTGACATAGAAACAAGCCTAAATTTATCCGGATGTCCTTTTACTACATCGACAGTTTGAATGCCAACTGAACCTGTCGCTCCTAATAATGTTATATACTTCATCTTGATTCATCCCCTTACTATCTGCGATCTCTCCTAATAAGAATGGGAAAACCACTTTCTCTCCCGACCTTTTTATGAAGGAAAGTGCAGACTTTCTAAGCCGGTTATCTAAAAAGTAGCCTGCTTTTATAATTGTAGATAATGTAATCCCATATCATATGAAAAGAAAAAAATGGAGCAATGGCCAGACAAAAAGCAGGCTGTCGAATCGATCTAATATCCCTCCGTGTCCCGGCAAAATCGTACCCGAATCTTTCACATCATAAAATCTTTTTAAAGCGGATTCTGCTAAATCTCCTATTTGTCCAAAAATAGACAATAATACCGTGATCAGCAAAAGATGAAATACCGATATTCCTAAATCAAAGAATATCAGAAAGATCACTGCTACCACGAGCGAACATAATACACCACCGAGAAAGCCTTCCACTGTTTTGTTTGGGCTAATTTCCGGCCAAAGCTTCCTTTTTCCAAAAGCCCGTCCTAAAAAATAGGCACCCGAATCTGTCGCCCACATTAACAGCAAGGAGTAGAAAACAAAGATAACCCCGAGAGTTTCCCGCATTTCCACAAAATAATAAAAGCCGATTCCAATATAAAGAACAGTTAAAACGGAGAATGCAACATCTTCAAATGAAAAAGTATTTTTTGATACCACCGTATATGTAAGAAAAAGCAAAATAGTAAATAAAAACATTTCTATCTTTTGACTTTCCCATCCACCGGGAAGAATTTGCGTTGGCAACAGAAAAATCCACAGAAGTATTAGAGAGAATAGCCCGTGAACAGATGCGAGGGTAAGCTTGCGCATTTGATAAATTTCGTAAAGTGCAAACGTTGCTATTAAATATGTTAAAAGAACAAGCGGTACTCCCCCAACGATGGTAATGGGTATGAGTACGGCGCCAAAAATAATCGCAGTCACAATTCTTTGCTTCATCTTTTTTAAACTCCCCCAAAGCGTCTTTGTCTACTTTGATACCCTTCAATTGCTTCTATCAAATCCTTTTCGGTAAAATCGGGCCATAAAACATCCGTAAACCAAAATTCTGTATAGGCAAGCTGCCAAAGCATAAAATTGCTCAGCCGGAATTCACCGCTAGTGCGAATTAATAAATCCGGATCAGATAAGCCGGTAGTCATTAAATAATTTGAAAATATTTCTTCTGTTAATTGCTCTTTTGTTACATTGCCGTTTTCACAATCGGAAACTACTGCTTTCACTGCTTCAATAATCTCAGCCTTTCCTCCATAATTAAGTGCAAAATTCAAGGTTAGTCCGGTATTATTTCTAGTATCGTGTATAGCTTGCTCTACTGCTTTTAATGTATGTGCCGGAAGCTTATTTTTATAGCCAATCATGTGAACTTTTACATTTTCCGCAACTAATTCTGGCAGGAAGGTCCCAAGAAACTCCTTTGGCAGCTGCATTAAATAATCAACTTCACTTTTTGGACGTTTCCAATTCTCAGTTGAAAACGCATAGACAGTTAACGTTTTTATCCCAATATTATTTGCTATTTTTGTTATTTTCCGTACTGTTTTCATTCCTTCATGATGTCCGGCAAACCTCGGTAAAGCCCTTTTTTTCGCCCACCGGCCGTTGCCGTCCATAATAATTGCCACATGCGAAGGGATGCTTTGCCGTTTTATTCGCTTCAAGCGCTCCCCAAGATTGAAAGAAGCATGATCCTTCTTCCAAATCTTCATTTTTTCTAGCATAGAGCTGTTCCTCCAAAATTTCGATATGAGTTCAATCATTGTCATCTAATAATGCGTGTTCAAAAGTTAACGAAGAGATTCGCCACTAATCGTTTGGTGACTTTTTAAACATCATCTATTAATCTTATCATACCAAAAATAAAAAAAGATATCTCTAAATATCAAACAAATATGATGAAAAAACCCCCAATCAAATGAAAGAGGGGTTATGACGGATTATACTTCCAATATCTCTTTTTCTTTATCCTTTGTGATTGAGTCTATTTTTTGAATATACTCATCCGTTAATTTTTGAATATCGTCAGAATAACTTCTCAGATCATCTTCCGTTATTTCACTTTTTTTCTCTAATTTCTTTAATTCATCATTTGCATCGCGGCGGATATTTCGAACCGATATTTTCGCTTCTTCCGATTCTTTTTTTACAAGTTTCACAAGTTCTTTTCTGCGCTCTTCCGTAAGCGGAGGAATCGCAAGCCTGATGAGATTTCCATCACTTGTGGGATTCAAGCCTAAATCAGACTTTAAAATTGCCTTTTCAATATCACCTAATATTGATTTGTCATAAGGTTGAATCACGAGCAGCCTTGCTTCCGGTACAGAAATTCCTGCCAACTGATTAATTGGCGTAGGAGCACCGTAATATTCAACAATAATCCGATCTAATAAGGAAGCGTTCGCACGCCCCGCGCGAATTCCGGCAAGCTCTCTTGTATAAGCCTGCACAGCTTTTGCCATTTTATCTTTTGCCTGAGTGATGACAGCCTTTGTCATTATTTTTTCCCCCTTACGATAGTCCCGATTGTTTCACCTAATACTGCTCGATTGATATTTCCATGTTCCATAATGGAAAATACAATCAATGGAATATCATTATCCATACATAATGAAGATGCTGTTGAATCCATCACGGCTAAGCCGTCCTTTAATACATCCAAATAGGAAAGTTCAGCGTATTTTTTTGCGTTTTTATCAATTCGGGGATCGGCAGAATATACACCATCAACATTATTTTTCGCCATTAAGATGACTTCCGCTTCAATCTCGGCAGCTCTAAGGGCGGCAGTAGTGTCTGTTGAAAAGTAAGGATTACCTGTCCCTGCAGCAAATATAACGACGCGCTTTTTTTCTAAATGGCGGATCGCACGTCTGCGAATATAAGGTTCCGCTACTTGTCTCATTTCAATCGAAGTTTGCACACGGGTTTCGATACCCAACTGCTCCAAACTATCCTGTAAGGCTAATGAGTTCATGACGGTTGCAAGCATTCCCATATAATCGGCATTTGCACGATCCATTCCCATTTCTTCACCAGTCTTACCCCGCCAAATATTACCTCCACCAACAACAACTGCAACTTCTACTCCCAAATCAGCAAGATCTTTTACTTGGACGGCGATCGATTTGATTACTTTCGGACTGATACCAAATCCTTGTTCCCCCGCAAGAGCTTCGCCGCTTAATTTTAATACAACTCGTTTATATTTAGGATCGCCCATAAGAACCTCCATATGTAATGAAATCTTATCTTTTCAAAAAAGGGGAACACCAGGTGTTCCCGCCTTTTCTATTGTTAAAGAAATAGTCCAACCCGCCTCCGCTTTTCTTTGTCCAGCTCCGACGGCTATCGGCTTGTGAATAAGTCTTCTCCGAACTTACGATAAGTCGAGAACGAAAAAGAAGTACGCTTTTTCGACTCTCCTTTATCTCGTACGGAGCAGCCTTATTCCTTCGCCGATGACCAGCCGCCTCCGCTTTTCGTTTTGTCCAGCTCCGGCGGGTAGCCGCTCGAGGTCTTAAGCCAAGCAGGTAAAAAGTCAAAAAGCGGACTTTTCACCTGCTCGGCTTAAGCTTGTCGCGGCTGTTCAACCCGCCTCCGCTTTTCTTTGTCCAGCTCCGGGCGCTATCGGCTCGAGGTCTTAAGCCAATCGTACATAAAGTCAAAAAGCGGACTTTATGTACGCTCGTCTTAAGCTTGTCGCCGATGAGCAAGCTCCCTCCGCTTTTCTTATTATTTCTTTACTTGACTCATTACTTCTTCGGCAAAATTTTCTTCCCGTTTTTCGAGTCCTTCGCCTACTTCGAAACGGATAAATTCACGCAAAGCCCCACCTTTTGATTGCACAAATTGACGGACTTTTTGATCTGGATTTTTAATAAATGATTGATCTAAGGCACAAATTTCTTCGAAGTATTTTCCAAGACGTCCTTCTACCATTTTATGGACAATCTTTTCCGGCTTTCCTTCGTTCAATGCCTGCTGGGTAAGAACCTCACGTTCATGCTCGACTTCTTCCTGGGAGACTTCATCACGGGAAATATATTTTGGATTAAGGGCAGCGACATGCATCGCTACATCTTTGGCTGCTTCTGCATCCGTTGTACCTGTTAAAACGGTTAAAACACCAATTCGTCCTCCCATATGCAAATATGCCCCAAATGCGTCCTGATCGTTTTTGGTTAGTACTTTAAAACGGCGGAGTGTAATTTTTTCACCAATTTTTGCAATTGCGGAATTGATATGCGCTTCCACCGTTTCCCCGTTGTCCAATGCTTGCGTCATCGTTTCTTCAACGGAAGCGGGTTTATTTTTTATAATATGAGCGGCAAGTTCTTTGACAAGTGCTTGGAAATCTTTATTCTTCGCAACGAAGTCTGTTTCTGAATTTACTTCTACAATAACCGCATCATTACCTTCTGTCAGAATATAAGCAGAACCTTCCGCTGCTATACGGTCAGCTTTCTTGGCTGCTTTTGAAATCCCTTTTTCACGAAGAAAGTCAATCGCTTTTTCCATATCGCCATCCATTTCCTGTAATGCTTTTTTGCAGTCCATCATGCCTGCGCCAGTTTTTTCACGGAGTTCTTTTACCATTTGTGCTGTAATCGCCATTACCAATATCCTCCTTTAGTAACATTCATATAAAGTGAAACTTCCATCAGTGAGGATTTTTCGACGTACAGGACGTACTAGTGCCGACGTTGCAACAGGACGTTGCGCCTTTAGTCGGTAGACGTACAGGACGTACTAGTGCCGACGTTGCAACAGGACGCCTAAGCCTTTAGTCGTCCTTCATCTCCCACTGATGGTTAGTCACGCATAGCCTGATTGATTTTTCTAAGGGCTGAAGCCCTAAGAAAAACCTTATTTCACCAATCGGGCTTTTAGGGGCAGTTTATCCCCCGCCTAAAATGATTGGTTTCACCTCTATTTTTGAGGCGGGGGTATTACTGCCCCTTAATCTGCGATAATATTTATTGCTGCTCTTTCCTTCTTGAAAAAAAGGTGATAACGGGCGCTCCCTGTCATCACCTTTCACACCACATTCATTAAGCAGTTGTTGTAACTTCTTCTCCTTGCTTTGCTTCTAAAATAGCATCTGCAACTTTTTCAGTTAATAATTTCACGGCACGAATAGCATCGTCGTTCGCAGGGATTACAACATCTATTTCATCAGGATCACAATTTGTATCGACAATTCCGATAATCGGAATGTTTAATTTTTGAGCTTCCGCTACGGCAATGCGCTCCTTGCGGGGGTCAATAATAAAGAGGGCATCCGGAAGTCCCTTCATTTCTTTAATCCCGCCTAAAAATTTCTCTAAGCGATCTTGCTCTTTTCTTAATTGAACAACTTCTTTTTTCGGTAAAACGTCAAAAGTACCGTCTTCAGCCATTCTTTCAATATCTTTTAATCGGGAAATCCGCTTTTGGATGGTTTCAAAGTTTGTCAACGTTCCTCCCAGCCAACGCTGGTTTACAAAATACATACCAGAACGGATTGCTTCTTCTTTAACCGATTCCTGTGCTTGTTTTTTTGTTCCGACAAAAAGAATCGTACCGCCGTTTTCCGCTAATTCTTTTACATATTGATAAGCTTCTTCGACTTTTTTTACTGTTTTTTGTAAATCAATAATATAAATGCCGTTGCGTTCCGTAAAAATATATTTTTTCATTTTCGGATTCCAGCGGCGTGTTTGGTGGCCAAAATGCACACCTGCTTCAAGCAATTGTTTCATTGAAATAACTGACATATCTTTTTTTCCTCCTAGTGGTTTTGTTTGCCTCCGCCTACTTCATTTTCAAACGATCACTTTTTTAAAAGCTGCCTAATAGACATTAAAAAAAAGCACCAATCGTTTAAATCCGTAAACGTGTGTATTAACACCATTTGTAAATATAGCATATGTATGAAAGACAATCAAGCAATTAATGAAATTTTAAAATGAGTTCAATTTCTGTGCGGCCAACTTGCAGTTGCTTGGCAATATCTTCCGGAGACAATCCTTTTTCCGACAGTAACAGTACATGTTCGCGCAATGGAAGCTCCAGCGATTGGGGAGGAACAGAGTCATCCATTTCTGACCGTGCTGTTGTTTCTGATTCCGGCAGCCCGCTATTTGCATCACTTTGCTTGTAAGCCTGTAAAGCGGCGCTTCTTATGATGAGGTGCTGCGGGCTTTGTTGATTTTTCTCAGGGGTTTGATCCGGAGTTTTTTCCAGAATATGTAAATATCGCATTTTTTTAACGAATTCTTCATTTTCTTCTTTAAATTGCAATAGATATGCTGACATAGATTCCTCAAATTCATTTGCCAGCTTTTTCTGCTCCTTTTCCATTTCGAGAAAACGATTTTGTCTGACAAATAAAATACTGATAAAGAAGAAAGCAATGATATTTAATATTATGCTGCTTACTGCTAAAATGGTCATATTTATATCCCTCTATCCGCTAAAATCAATCTTATGCCCTTTATAAGGATGGTTTTCATAATGATTTCTTGCTATTTGCCTGCTCTTTTGTTTTTTCTGCTCATGTTCCTGTTGTCGATGCCTGCTGCTCTGGTTATGTTCCCATTTTGCTTCTTTTGTCTCTTCTTCTTTTGTAACACTAGTGCGTTTTTTCACCACATCTTTTTCGACACTTTCATTTGCATGTGCTTGCATGATCTGCCCTCTTTGTTGCAATTGTTCTTGTATTTTCCCGATCTCCTGAGTTCTTGGAAGCGCGACCTGCATCTCAACGGATTTAAGACTCATATTATCACTTCCTGTCGATCTATTTTATCAATGGATATCCAAACTGAACGATTTGCTTAAACTTCATGCCATTTTTGTATTTTTTGCCGCAATTTATAAATAGCCTTTGAATGAATTTGTGAAATTCGCGATGTTGACAACCCCATGACTTGCCCGATCTCTGTTAATGTTAACTCTTCCTGATAAAATAAGCTTAATACTTGCTTTTCTTTCTCATTTAACGTTTCAATTAACCCGGCGATTTCCTGAAGAATTTCTTTTTGCAACAGACTTTCTTCCGGTAATTCGGCTTTTTCATCTTTAATATGAAAAGAATGCCCTTCTTGTTCATCCTGATCAGGAAGATATTCATCCATTGACAGTAAGTTAGCAAAAAAATGTTCATTTGTTGCCGTATATACTTCTTCTTCCGAAATAGCTAATGCTGCAGCAACTTCATTTGCTGTAACACTTCGTTGGTACTTTTGTTCTAATCTCTCTGTCACCATTTCGATTTTTTTTGCTTTTTCTCTTGTACTTCGTGGAAGCCAGTCCTCTTTTCGTAATCCGTCAATGATGGCTCCGCGAATTCGAAATGACGCATAGGTGTCAAATTTTAGTTCCCGGTTTGGGTCAAATTTTTCTAACGCATCATATAATCCAAATAATGCCAAACTTTTTATATCATCCCTTGAAACACTTTTCGGCAGATTCGTAGAGATTCGTTGCACATGATAACTGACTAAAGGAAGATATTTTTTCACTAAAAAATTTCCCGCATCTGCATCATGATCTTTTATCCATTTTTCCCACCATATCCGTTCATCCAACATTGTATCATATACCATCTTATCCCTATTACAGATTCTATGTAACAGGATTTACACCTGCCTTTCTTCGAGAATAACGGACCACTATAGGGATTATTTTCTTTTCTATTTATCTGTCTTATGAGAAACCAATAATCAGGAATATCTGTCCGGTTCATCTGATGAAATAAAAGTTGATTTCCTTCTGAAACGAGTATGTTTGCTTGTCTAAAGCTGATAAATTTCTTTATTTGCTGTGCGTATCATCAGCACAGCCGTTTTCGGATTAAACTCGATTGTTCTCCCTCTGTTCCCGCCGGTATCTTCTGCTACAAGATCAATATTAGATGCCATTAAGAGTTTTTTTACAGCTTCTACATTTCTTGGACCTATTCTCATTATTTCTGAGGCTGTTGAAAATTGAAACATTTGTGCACCTCCCGCTATCTTCGCTTTCAGGAATGTTTTTTTCGCTCCGGCGTTTACAAGTTTTCTGATAAGCTCCGGAATCGCGGTGTCTGCGTATTTCCAAATATTAATACTATCCTGCTTTGCTAACTTGGAATCCGGGAGCATGATATGTGATAACCCTGCGATTTCGCGCATTTGATCATAGATGACAATTCCTACACATGATCCCAATCCTGATGTCCGAATGAAATCCGGGGCAGTAACAATTTTCATATCTGAAATGCCGACCTTTATTATAGCAGAGTGATCAGTCATGGCCAGCCACTCCCAAAGATGCAAAAATAGCAGAAAAAGAACGATAATCCGGCAAGAGAAAAAAATGCCCATTCATTTTTTCAGAATTTTGCAGATCTATTATTGCTGTATCTATTACAATAGCATAGTCGCTAACCCGGGATAGTTCCAGCAAGCCTGAACTGATAATCGCACCGGCCATATCAATACTGATTCCCGGAACAGTTGGATATAATGATAAATTTGTAAAATCCGATAATGCGGAAATATAAGATCCGGATAAGATATTACCAAGCTCTTGCAATGCAGAAAGAGAAAGTTCATCCCGTATGGCAAGCTTATCAGAAATAATGAACTCTCCTAGCATTTCCCTCATTAAAAATTTTGCCTGTTCTATAGAAAGAATAAAAAAAATATTTCCCGGAGCTTCGCCTTCAATCCGAAGAAATACAGCAACAACGATGTTATCTGCACCACCGACAAGTTCAGTCATTTCATTAAAACTAACAATTTTCACACTGGGAATTTCCATACCGACTTTTTTATTTAAAAGCTTTGACAATGCAGTTGTCGCATTTCCTGTGCCAATATTGCCAATTTCTTTTAGAAGATCCCATTGTAATGACGAAATATGATGAAAATATGCCATTTATTTATCTATTCTTTCTCCATAAGTACTTTCTCTAAGTCAATAAGAATCAGCAA
>JAGKQJ010000080.1 GCA_017898095.1 Bacillaceae bacterium Marseille-Q3522
ATTCTTTATGCTTCAAATTATAAAAAAATTAGTCGATGTTGATAAAAATTATAAACTATATATTGCCGGAGAATTTAAGGATCCTTTAATAAAGCAATATTGGGATTATCAAATTAATGAAATGCAATTGCAAAATAACATTGTTTTTGAAGGTTGGCAGTCAGATGTAAATAGATGGTTAGAAAATAAAAATTTTATTTTAGCTCCATCCATTCATGAAAGTTTTGGTTTTTATATTGCTGAGGCAATGGCTTGCGGTATTAAACCAATTATTCATAACTTTTTATATGCAAAAGAAATTTGGCCGAAAGAATATTTATTTAATACGATTGATGAAGCAGTTGAAATGATTACATGTAATAATTATCCTTCAAATGAGTATAGGGCATTTATAGAGAATAATTATTCTCTAATGAAGGAGTTAAAGCTGATTAAAGAAACATTAGCTGATACCGTAGAATCTCAACATAAAAGAAAGATATTTGATTATAAAACTTATTGGAACAATCGATTAAATTCAAATTTTAATTTAACAGGAGTAGGTCATATTGAACTTGGAGAGGATTATAATATTTATTTATATAAATCCCGTTTTACAATATTAAAATATTTTATAAACAAACTGTTTGGTAACCTTGCAGCTAAAGACATACTAGAAATTGGTCCGGGAATTGGTGTTTTTACTGATTTTTTCAATAAAGTAAATGTAGGATCATATCTGGGAATTGATATATCTGAAAAATCAGTAACATATTTATCAAATAAATATAAACATTTTTCTTTTGTAAAGGATGACATTTCATCATTTCGTGATAAAACGCAAAACTATGATTTAATATTTGGAGCGGACGTGCTTTTACATTTAACGGATGAAGAGAGATATATTGCTACTATGAAAAATTTGTGTGCACAATTAAAAGATACTGGATATATTATTTTATTTGACCAGATAAGTACGAATCCACAAAAAAGTTCTGTACCGCATGTGGTAATAAGAGATATAAACTACATTAAAAAGCTGGTAGAAAATATAGGATATGAAATAGAAGCGATATTACCTTCAACATTCTTTATGAATAGTCCTTTTGATATAACCGCAGTACCAAATATAAGTGAGATTAATCAAGTTTTTAATAATATTTTATATTGTATGAAAAACGAATTAATAAAAGATAAACAAACACGTTTATTCGTTGAATATTTATATTTATTAGATAAGTTATGTTTATTGAAATATATAACAGGTCCATCTCAGAAAGCTGTTGTTATCAAGAAAAAAGATAACGTAAAAAAATTAAACTTTAGTATTAACGAGATATGGCATGAGAATATTCTAAAAGATAAACTGCTGCAATTAAATAATTCTGGTGAGTATAAAGAGTTACTGAGGGAAAACAAAGAAGTCAATAAAATTATCAATAGTATTGATCTGTTATTAAAGTAAATCTGCTTACGATATATACATTCAAAACAAAAGAAAAAAATAAAGATATAAACCTTTTCTAAAATTTGCCGATAAAAGAAACAAAGAAAATGGAGAAGCAAAGGCGGTTTTAACGGGGAAGTATGTCCTTTAGGCTATAGACGTTCCTGCAGAACGCGGAGGCTAGGCTATGTTTCAAATCGTAAAGATATGGAGAGGCGAAAAAAGGTAGTTTCATTCTTTTTCGTTCCCACCTTATTGCAAACAAAAGAAGGGGAAACATACCAGTCCCTTATCGTCGGAGCTGGAGATAAGTTTTGGAGGCGAGACATATGGTTGAGAAAATACCTTCTTCACAAAATACCTCAATGCGCGTACAACGACCGGCTGTGGTTGAGGGAACTAAATTTAAGTTGGGTGAAGAAAAAAAGCCTGGTAAACAAATTCCGCAAAAACGGGCTTTTTCAAAGGAAAAGGTTGAAGAAATTGTAATCGGATTAAATAAATTTATGCAACCTTCGCATACCGAATTAAAGTTTGTTTTTCATGAATCATTAAATGAGTATTATGTTACCGTTGTTGATGAAATAACGAAAGAAGTCATTAAGGAAATCCCGCCCAAAAAAATGTTGGATATGTATGCGGCAATGACGGAGTTTGTCGGCTTGCTAGTAGATGAAAAAATATAATTGTGAGGTGAAGACAATTGGCTCGAATCGCAGGTTTGGCAAGTGGCATGGATATAGAACAGATGGTCACCGACTTAATGAAAGCTGAGCGGATTCCGCTTAATAAGCTAAAACAAGAAAAACAAATACTGGAATGGCAGCGTGACGACTATCGGACAATGAATATCGCTTTATTGGAATTTCGCAGTCTGATTACGCAAATGAAGCTATCGACGAATTACCGAGCAAGAATGGCTGTATCTTCCGACAACTCCAAAGTCGATGTATCGGCAACAAGTGCTGCAAGCTTATCTTCGACAACAATTTCAAACGTAGAAAAGCTTGCAAAAGCTGAGACTTGGATCTCCGGTAGCAGGGTTGGCGGGAGTTCCTTTGATCCTGCGGAAAGTCTTTATGGACAAACGGATCCTTCTGATCTGCCAATTTCATGGAAAACAGGAGCTATTAAAAGTACAACGATCCAAGTTGAAGAAAGTGGATTACAATTTTCCATTGGAGATTCCGGTATAACCGATATCCCAAGCTGGAGTGTTAAAGTGAATGGAAAAGGCTATGAGGTTATTACATCGGGATCTCCAGGAGATAATCAAGTCCTAGTTGATGGAAATGGAAACATGACTTTTAACAAAGAAATTGCCAAAGATAGTACAATAAAAGTAGAATATATTGCTGATAAGCGTACGGATAAACTTACTTTAAACTATAAAACGAGTTCATGGCAACTTGCACAAGGAGCAGTTAACTCCATATCTTCTATTAAATTGACAAAAAAAATGCCGGATGATACAACAACAGAGACGTTTTTAACTATTGATGCAGACGGAATAACTTTAAAGGACGGTACGGGTACAGTTATCGGTACGATTGATAAGTCTGCCGGAAAAATCACATTTAATAATAATATGCCGTTGCCGACAGAAGACACGGAAGAAGTATGGACACTGGAGGCAACCTATGATCATCATTATACATCCTTTGATCTTAGTACTTTCACTTCAAAAGGCCAGCAATATGAAAGCTTTCTTGTTTCAGGCAGCCAGTCTTTAAATAGTGTGATTGATAAAGTGAATGGTTCAAATGTTGGTGTCACGATGTTTTATGATACATATACGGGAAAAATGTCAATGACACGAACGGAAACCGGTGTTTTTAATAGTGCAGGCAATGAAATAAGCTTTGATGATTCTTTTATAAAGGATATATTAGGCTTCAACGGTTCACCGTCCAGTGCACAAAACGCGGTACTTACAATCAACGGCTTACAAACGGAACGTACCTCTAACACCTTCGAAATGAACGGGGTTACTTATACGTTAAAACAAACTTTTACGGATACTGTTACGACTTCAATCAGTAATGACACGCAAACTGTGTTTGATAATATCAAAAATTTTGTTACGAAGTATAATGAATTAATTGATAAAATTCAGGATGAATCGAATGAAGAAAGATTCAGGGATTATAAACCTTTAACAGATGAAGAGCGCGAGCAATTATCCGATAAACAGCAGGAGCAGTGGGAAGAAAAGGCAAGAAGCGGTCTGCTTCGCCATGATCCTATTCTGTCTGGCGTGTTGTCTTCCATGAGATCCGATTTTTATACACCGGTAGCGAATGATAATGTTGCAACAGCATTCAATCAATTGGCGAAAATCGGCATCAAGACAACGGCAAACTACCTCGAGGGCGGCAAGCTGGAAATTGATGAAGCAGCTTTAAAGAAAGCCATTGAGGAAGACCCTGCTTCCGTAGAAAATTTATTCCGTGGCACCGGCACGACGTCCAGCCAGAAAGGAATATTGACTCGCTTATATGACAGCGTGTCAGATACGATGGATCAGCTCGCGGATAAAGCGGGAAATAGTTACTCAACGAATCACACCTTTTTGATTGGTAGACAATTGTTGGATCTTGATGACAGAATTACAAGTTTTGAAGACCGCATGAAGCAGGTGGAAGACCGTTATTGGCGGCAGTTTACGGCAATGGAGCAGGCAATCCAACGCTCGAATTCACAATATAACTATTTAATGCAGCAATTTAGTATGCAATAGAAAGGAAGATTACGGAAATGGCGATCAACAATCCTTATCAGTCCTATCAGCAAAATTCGGTCTTGACTGCATCACCTGGGGAGTTAACCCTGATGCTGTATAATGGCTGCTTAAAATTTATCCATCTGGCAAAAAAAGCAATTGATGAGAAAAATATTGAAGTTAAACATACTAATTTGTTGAAAGCACAGAATATTATTCAAGAGCTGATGGTCACGTTAAACAAAGAGATTCCTTTGTCTGCATCACTCCTATCTCTATACGACTATTTGCACCGCCGCTTAATCGAAGCAAACCTGAAAAATGACACGGCAATTTTAACAGAAGTGGAAGGTTTTGTGACAGATTTTCGTGATACCTGGAAACAGGTGATCCAAGAGGACCGCTTAAAAAAATATGGCGAGGGCGGACTAGTATAGTGCCGGCTGTTCAAGACTATTACGAGAGCACAGAACAGTTGATTCAGCTTCTTGAAACAGGTTCAGGCTTGGAGCGGGATAAAAAAATTGCCGAAATTGAAAAGCTGCTGGATAAAAGGCAGGCATACATGACTGAGATTCATCCGCCTTACAGTGAAGCGGAAATAGAAATCGGCAAAAAAACGCTTGAATTAGAGAATAAATTATCACAGCTTTTACAGCGAGAAAAAACGTATATCCAAAAAGACATCCAAATGTTGCACAAGAAAAAGGATCACAACAAAAAATACGTAAATCCATATCAAAATCTCAACTCCAACGGATTTTTTTATGACAAGCGGCGCTGAATAAAAAGGGTACTGGCCTTAACTACGGCCAGTACCCTTTTTATTCTAATTGAGACAATTCACAACGGTTCTTCGTAATTTTAAAAGAAATTAATAGAAGGAAAAGTTCCCGTTCGAATGAGTAAAGTCCCCGTTTTTGAATCAAAAGTCCTCATTCTAAAGAGAAAATAGCCATTTTTGAAGTTTATGTCCCTAATCTAAAAAGTTATGTCCTCATTTTTGCGAAATATGTCCTTATAATTTTGCTTTATGTCTCCATTTTTGAAGTTTATGTCCCTATTTCAAATACAAATGTCTTAATTTTTGAAGTTAATGTTCCTATACTTAAAGCTTATACCCTATTCTAAAGGAAATAAGTCTTCATTTTAAAGAAATAGATACCGTTTTAAAGAGCAAAGTCCCACATCTTTGAAATTTATGTTCCCAATTTAAATAGATAAGTCCTCACTATAGAAGAAAATGTCCTCATTTTAAAGAGCAAAGTCCCCATTTTTGAAGTTTATGCTCCCATTCTACAGAGTTATGTTTCCATTCTTGAGGAATATCTCTTTTTATTTCAGCTTTATGTCCCGATCACAAACTGTTTTGATCCCTATTCCTGATTTTTTATGACAACCAATTTTTAATAATCCTAAGTCTCCTAAATACAATTAGGATTCATCATAGCAGGCATGTTAATTTCCAATTTCGCTTTCATTATCACGTCAAACAAAATCAAAAAATGAATTTACGGCGGCATATTTCGACAATTTGCCATGCAATATAATCAAAATAACTCTGTAAACCGGCAATGTTGCCGCTATCGCAAGAAATTTGTCAAACAACTGCATTTTTTTAATCCTTTTAGCAGGATTTTTAGCAGGCAAAATAGAACTATATAATAATGCCGCGACAGTGGCATATTTGTTAATGAAAAGGGAGGAGCTCGCTTATGAATTACAACGTTCGTGGTGAAAACATTGAGGTAACTCCGGCAATTAGAGATTACGTTGAGAAGAAAATTTCCAAATTAGGACGTTATTTTATCGAAACCCCTAATACCAACGTAAATGTAAATTTAAAAACGTATACTGATAAAAAAGCAAAGGTAGAAGTTACGATTGTGCTGCCGCAACTCGTTCTTCGTGCAGAAGAAGTCAATACAGATATGTATGCTGCTATAGACTTGATTTCTGATAAATTAGAAAGACAGATTCGCAAGCATAAAACAAAAGTAAATCGCAAATTTCGTGAAAAAGGAACTGTCCATGATTTATTTACTACAAATAGTGATAACGGAGCAACACCAGCTGAAGACGATAACGAATTGGAGATTGTACGGCAAAAAAGTTTTAACTTGAAACCAATGGATAGCGAAGAGGCGATTTTACAAATGAATATGCTTGGCCACTCTTTCTTCGTTTTTACAAATGCGGAAACGAACGAAACAAATGTTGTATATAAAAGAAAAGATGGACGCTACGGTTTAATCGAAGCCCATTAAGAATAGAAAAAATGATCTTCGCGAAATGTTGCGGAGGTCATTTTTTCTATTACCTCGCATGAGCCCAAACAGATCGTGCGTTGTCAGATTGTCCAGTTCCATGAACCATCTGCCCAAAGTCATAATACGCGCTTTCACAGAGAGCCTCCATCTCAGTCCGTCTTATGCTTGGCACCGAAGCGCGCTTTGCGCTTTTTTATCCTTTACAAAGAAAAAATCAAATTTTAATCTTTCGATTTGCAAAATCTATACTATAATAGGGGAATAGGTTATGGAACTGTGATTCGCTGAGGAAAACTTTTCGAAAATTGAATCACTTCTAATCGAAAAGTCACGCTATCTTAGAAATACACATATCTGTTGTCCGGTGAAACTGGATTACCTTGTAAAACGCCATTCAAGTAGGATTTTCCGCAATCACAATTCTAATTTATTACTTGAGCAATTTAAAGGTAAAATCGCATTTTTAAGTAAATGAAGCTACTAATGTGTGTTAAAAATCACAAAAGTAAAATAATTTGTATAATTTTATTGGGGGGAAAAGAATGAATTTTGATTTTCTGCATTATCCGTATCCGTCACAGCGGACAACGGTGATGGCGAAAAACGGCATGGTGGCCACGTCACAACCGTTGGCGGCACAGGTTGGGCTTGAGATGATAAAGCGGGGCGGCAATGCGATTGATGCGGCGATTGCGACAGCAGCGGCATTGACGGTAACAGAACCTACTTCCAATGGAATTGGCAGTGACGCGTTCGCACTTGTCTGGGTGAAGGATAAGTTGTACGGATTAAATGGCAGTGGTCCGGCGCCGCAATCTATTTCGGCTGCGAAAGTAAAGGAAAGAGGATATAAAAAAATGCCGCGCCACGGTTTTTTACCAGTTACGGTACCGGGTGCACCTTCCGCATGGGCTGAGCTGTCAAAACGATTTGGCCGTCTGCCGTTAACAGAAGTTCTTCAGCCGGCGATTCGTTACGCGGAAGAAGGGTATCCGTTATCCCCTATTTTAGGGAAAAACTGGGCATCCGCTTATAAAAAGTATCAAGAATGGTTCACGGGAAAAGAGTTTGCCAATTGGTTTGCAACCTTCGCCCCATCCGGAAGAGCCCCGCAAATAGGGGAAGTGTGGAAATCGCCTGATCATGCAAGAACGCTGCGCGCGATTGCAGAAACAGAGAGTGAAAGCTTTTATCGCGGTGCAATTGCGGAAAAAATCGCCGCATTTTTCAAACAATATGACGGATTTTTATCTGCAGAGGATTTAGCGGCTTTTCGAGCACAATGGGTGGAACCAATTAAGCTCAACTATCGCGGCTATGACGTATGGGAGATTCCGCCAAACGGGCAGGGCTTGGTTGCATTAGCCGCACTAAATATTGTAAAAGGTTACGATTTTCCATATAAAGATACGGTTGAAACGTATCACCGGCAAATGGAAGCAATGAAGCTCGCCTTTACAGACGGCAAGCAATACATTAGCGATCCGGCTGACATGAAAATAACAGTGGAGGAAATATTATCAGAAAACTACGCTGCGATGCGCCGGGAAAAAATTACCGCAAAAGCGATCGAGCCGGAAGTGTATCAGCCGCACAGCGGAGGTACTGTGTATTTAGCGGCCGCCGACGGGGAAGGAAATATGGTTTCTTATATTCAAAGTAACTATATGGGATTTGGTTCAGGATTAGTTGTTCCTGGTACAGGGATCGCGCTGCAAAATCGCGGGGCTGATTTTTCCTTAGAAGAAGAGGATGCGAATGTACTAAAGCCTGGCAAGAAGACGTATCATACGATTATTCCCGGCTTCTTAACGAAAGATGGTGAGGCTGTTGGGCCTTTTGGCGTCATGGGCGGTTATATGCAGCCGCAAGGGCATATGCAGGTTATTATGAATACGGTTGACTTTCATTTGAATCCGCAGGCGGCACTGGATGCACCGAGATGGCAATGGATTGGCGGCAAAAAATTTCAGGTGGAACCGCATTTTCCGCTTGCTATTGCCCAGCAATTGAAACGAAAAGGGCATGAAATCGAGCGATTAATGGATACCGGCGGTTTTGGCAGAGGACAAATTATATGGCGCGAGAAAGATTCAGGTGTGTTAATGGGCGGGACGGAAAGCAGGACGGATGGCTCCATTGCAGCCTGGTAAAAAAGTGGTGGTAAGTTCAATGGAGAAGCAGATGAGAAAAGTAAAACAACTTGACATTTTTATTGCTTTTTTTCGCTCGGGAATGCTTGGGTACGGCGGAGGCCCTTCTGCGATCCCGCTTGTTTATAAAGAAGTGGTCGACACCTATAAATGGATGGACAGCGATGAATTTGGCGATATTTTAGCATTGGCAAATGCGCTTCCCGGCCCGATTAATACAAAAATGGCCGGTTATATCGGCTATCGTCTTTCGGGAATACCCGGAATGCTGATTGCGCTTGTTGCCTCCGTTGTCCCTACCGTTGTTCTCTTGATCGTTTTATTAACGGCATTAAATTCCTATAAAGATCAGCCGTGGGTGCAAGGAATGACAGCTGCCGTTGTTCCGGTTGTTGCGGTGATGCTTGCAGTGATGACCTGGGATTTTATCAAAAAATCCGCACGTTCGCAATTAAAGTGGGTCTGGACGGCAGTATTATTACTGGCAAGCTTAGTATTACTGGAAGTTGCACATATTCATCCCGCCATTCTTATTTTTGTTTTATTAGTTGGTGCACTCGTGATAAAAGATAAAAAAGAAAAAGAGAAGGAAAGAGAATGATATTATATTGGCAAATTTTTTGGGCGTTTTTTCTCCCAGGGATTCTTGGCTATGGCGGGGGACCTTCTTCGATTCCGTTAGTGCAAAATGAAGTGGTTGATCATTACGGTTGGCTGACGGTTCATGAGTTCAGTGAAGTGCTTGCCTTAGCAAATGCGCTTCCCGGACCGATTGCAACGAAGATGGCCGGCTATATCGGTTATCAGCAGGGAGGAATTCTTGGCTCCGTTGTTGCGATTTTTGCAACGGTAGCACCGTCACTACTGCTTATGATTTTTTTGTTAGGACTGTTAATGAAATATAAAGACTCTCCCCGTGTCAAACGCTTAACAACCGTTATTCGCCCTGTCATTGCCGTGTTGCTTGCCGTCCTGGCATATGATTTTCTTGTAACATCCACGAGATCCTCCGGAATTTGGCAAACAATCGGGATTGGCGTAATCGCCTTTTTCCTGCTTGAAAAAAGAAAGCTTCACCCGGCCTACGTCATTGCTGGTGCCCTAGTTTACGGTGCGATTTTTCTGTCTTCATAAAATGAAACTTCCATCAGTGGGGGTTTTTCGACGTACAGGACGTACTAGTGCCGACGTTGCAACAGGACGTTGCGCCTTTAGTCGGTAGACGTACAGGACGTACTAGTGCCGACGTTGCAACAGGACGCCTGCGCCTTTAGTCGGTAGACGTACAGGACGTACTAGTGCCGACGTTGCAACAGGACGCCTGCGCCTTTAGTCGGCCTTCATCCCCCACTGATGGTTAGCCACGCGGAGCCTGACTGATTTTTCTAAAGGCTGAAGCCTTAAGAAAAACCTTGTCTCACCAATCGGGCTTTTAGGGGCAGTTTATCCCCTGCCTAACTTGATTGGTTTCACCTCCAATTTTGAGGCGGGGATATTACTGCCCCTTTATCTGCGATAAAAAAAGTATCCGGGTAGAGCAAGGAGCCACTCCGGCACAAGAGGAGTGGGTGACTTTCCTATGGGAGTGCAGTGATATGAGATACAGAAGACAGGAATAAGAGGTCGGAGGCCGGAAAAAACTCTAAAGATTTTTTTCTAATCCGATCTCCACAATATGCTTTAGATGGATGGATGAATAATGGGCTATATCTTTTTCAAACTCTATTTGATTTGAAACGCGTTTGCCCGTTTCAAATCAAACCAAATAGTCGCTTCAGTTGTCACTGTTAGCTTGAAGTGTTAATATATATAAGAAATTAATTGCACACGTACATGGAAGGAAGCTTCTGAAGAAGTTTCACGATAAAAGTTTGTCTAAAAAGGAAGCAAAATGACAAGCTGCGAAACTTTTCACCGGCTTGCTTACTGTTTTCTTTGCGTCGAATCTAATTTGTCTATGAGCCGATGAGATGAGACAAACATTTCATTAATAAAGGAGCGTTTTTTCATGCTTGGAATTTTAAATAAAGTGTTTGATGTAAATAAACGTGATGTAAAACGCCTTACGAAAATGGCAGACCAGATTGATGCGCTTGCTCCGGAAATGGAAAAACTGTCTGATGACGGTCTTCGCGCAAAAACAGAAGAATTCAAAGAACGTTATCAAAACGGGGAAACATTGGATGATCTTCTCGTCGAAGCATTTGCTGTTGTACGGGAAGGATCAAGACGTGTCCTGGGCCTATATCCTTTTAAAGTACAGCTCATGGGCGGCATTGCCTTACACGAAGGCAATATTGCAGAGATGAAAACCGGTGAAGGTAAAACTTTAACATCAACGATGCCTGTCTATTTAAATGCCCTTTCCGGGGAGGGTGTTCATGTTGTCACTGTCAATGAATACTTGGCCGGCCGTGATGCCTCCGAAATGGGCCAGTTGTATCAGTTTCTTGGTTTAACAGTCGGACTAAATTTAAATGGGCTATCAAAAGAAGATAAGCATGCTGCTTATGCGGCAGATATCACATATAGTACGAATAACGAGCTGGGATTCGATTATTTGCGTGATAATATGGTTCTTTATAAAGAACAAAAAGTACAGCGTCCGTTAAACTATGCGATTGTCGATGAAGTCGACTCAATTCTCATTGACGAAGCGCGTACGCCATTAATTATTTCGGGGACCGCACAAAAATCGACACAGCTCTATTTGCAGGCAAATTCCTTTGTAAGAACCTTGAAAAAAGAGGTTGACTATACGTATGATGAGAAGACAAAGGGAGTTCAATTAACAGAAGAAGGCATGACAAAAGCTGAAAAGACCTTTGGTATTGAGAATCTTTTCGATATTAATAATGTCACGATCAATCATCATATTTTACAGGCTTTAAAGGCACATGCCAGCATGCATATCGATGTTGATTACGTTGTCCAGGAAGGCGAAATCGTTATAGTCGACCAATTCACCGGACGCCTGATGAAAGGGCGCCGTTATAGTGACGGACTTCATCAGGCAATTGAAGCAAAGGAAGGCTTAAACGTTCAAAATGAAAGCATGACGCTTGCTACGATTACCTTCCAAAACTACTTCCGTATGTATAATAAATTAGCCGGGATGACTGGTACGGCAAAGACTGAGGAAGAGGAATTTCAAAATATTTATAATATGAACGTAATCGTCATTCCTACGAATCGCGAAATCATTCGGGAAGACAACGCGGATTTAATATATTCCACAATGAGTGGCAAATTTAAAGCTGTTGCTGAAGATATTGCCGAACGTCATAAAAAAGGCCAGCCGGTTCTTGTCGGGACGGTGGCAATTGAAACATCAGAAATTATTTCGAAGTATTTAACAAAAAAAGGGATCCGTCATGACGTTCTAAATGCAAAGAACCACGGACGTGAAGCCGAAATTATCGCCCATGCCGGTGAAAAGGGTGCGGTTACGATTGCAACGAATATGGCCGGACGCGGAACAGATATTAAACTCGGGGAAGGTGTAACAGAGTTGGGCGGTCTTGCCGTTATCGGCACTGAGCGCCATGAAAGCCGCCGGATTGACAACCAGCTCCGCGGCCGTTCCGGACGTCAGGGCGACCCTGGTGTTACGCAATTTTACTTGTCTATGGAAGATGAGCTAATGCGCCGTTTCGGTTCTGATAATATGAAAGCGATGATGGAACGTTTCGGGATGGATGACAACCAGCCAATCCAAAGTAAGATGGTATCGAGAGCTGTTGAATCGGCACAGAAACGGGTCGAAGGGAATAACTTTGATGCCCGGAAACAACTATTGTCTTATGATGATGTGCTCCGTCAGCAGCGGGAAATTATCTATAGACAGCGCAATGAAGTATTGGAATCCGACAATCTTCGTGAGATAGTCGAAAATATGATTTTATCATCTATTGAGCGTAATATTAGTGTCCATGTAGCAAATGAAGATGAGGAACAATGGAATTTGCAGGGCATTATTGATTACGTGAATGGGAATTTATTGCATGAAGGAGATATCACGGAAACCGATCTTCGCGACAAAGATGAAGAAGAAATCGTTGAATTCATTTTTGCCAGAGTGAAGGAACGATATGATGAGAAAGAGCAACAGCTTTCGCCTGAGCAAATGCGTGAATTTGAAAAAGTAATTGTCCTTCGTGCCGTGGATTCGAAATGGATGGATCATATTGATGCAATGGATCAGTTGCGCCAGGGAATTCACCTTCGCGCTTACGGGCAGATTGATCCGCTGCGCGAGTATCAAACAGAAGGCTTTGCAATGTTTGAAAATATGGTTGCGCTCATTGAAGAAGATGTCGCAAGATACATTATGAAAGCAGAAATTCGCAATAATTTACAACGTCAGGAAGTTGCCAAGGGACAGGCAGTAGCGCCGAAAGAGTCCGGTGAAAAAGCAAAGAAAAAGCCGGTTGTAAAGAAATTGCACATTGGTCGGAACGATCCTTGTATTTGCGGAAGCGGAAAAAAATACAAAAATTGTTGCGGAAGATTTCAGTGAACTCGTTGCAGTAAACTGAATCAGGTGGAGACTTCGTATGATCAAAGAAACTTTGTCCTAATCAGTTGATTAGGATATTTTTTCTGGACTGCAAATGGGGGCATTTCACAACTTATTTAAAGCCGTTTTTCCTTTTTATCGCAGATTAAGGGGCAGTAATACCCCCACTTCAAAAATAGAGGTGATACCAATCATTTTAGGTGGGGGATAAACTGCCCCTAAAAGCCCGATTGGTGAGATAAGAATTTTCTTTGGGCTTTAGCCCTTAAAAAATTCAATCGGGCTTTGCGCGACTAACCATCAGTGGGGGATGAAGGCCGACTAAAGGCGCAACGTCCTGTTGCAACGTCGGCACTAGTACGTCCTGTACGTCGGAAAACCCCCACTGATGGAAGTTTCACTTTATACACTTTTGGGATAATTGTGTTTTTTCAAAGGATTATTTTAAAATGTTTAGGATGGCTTCCTGTCAATATGCGAAGGTAATGGCGGGAGCAAAAGGTTTTTTCATCCGTTTTTCCTTGGCTTCTGGTTGCGAAAACAGGTTTACTATGAATATAATATTTTCATGAGGTGATGATGTAATGGAATTAGCAGAAATCCGTAATGAGTTAGAAAAAACAGCCAAACGATTGGCTGACTTTAGGGGGTCTCTTTGACTTAGAAAATAAAGAAGCCCGCATTGCCGAATTGGAAGAACGCATGCTTGATCCGCAATTTTGGGATGACCAGCAAGGTGCGCAGGCAGTCATTTCCGAAGCAAACGGTTTAAAAGAACAGGTGAACAGCTTTTCAGAATTAAACGAGTTGTATGAGAATTTAGAAGTCTCTTATGAACTTATTAAAGAAGAAGCTGACCCTGATCTACAGGAAGAAATGGAACAACAATTAACGGATTTAACAGTGCGGTTAAATCAATTTGAACTTGAACTGTTATTGAGTGGACCTTATGATAAAAGCAATGCTATTTTAGAATTGCATCCGGGAGCAGGCGGGACTGAATCACAAGATTGGGGCTCCATGCTATTGCGGATGTATACCCGTTGGGCAGAAAAAAACGGTTTTAAAGTGGATACGCTTGATTATTTACCAGGTGATGAAGCCGGGCTTAAAAGTGTCACGCTTGCCATTAAGGGACATAATGCTTACGGCTACTTAAAAGCAGAAAAAGGGGTGCACCGCCTCGTGCGTATTTCTCCATTTGATGCCTCCGGAAGACGCCATACTTCTTTCGTATCATGTGATGTTATGCCGGAAATTAATGACGATATCGAAATCGAAATCCGTCCGGAAGATATCAAAATGGATACTTTCCGTGCCAGTGGTGCAGGAGGGCAGCATATTAATAAAACGGATTCCGCTGTACGGCTTACGCATTTACCGACAGGGATTGTCGTCTCCTGTCAATCGGAACGCTCACAAATTCAAAACAGAGAAACGGCAATGAAAATGTTAAAAGCGAAGCTCTATCAAAAGAGAGTCGAGGAACAAGAACAGCAACTGGCGGAAATCCGCGGCGAGCAAAAGGAAATCGGCTGGGGAAGTCAAATCCGCTCCTATGTATTTCATCCTTATTCTCTTGTAAAAGACCATCGCACGAACGAAGAATCTGGAAATGTGCAGGCTGTCATGGATGGCGAAATCACTCCCTTTATCGATGCCTATTTGCGATCAAGGCTTACCCAGGAAGCTTAATCAACCCTTGTTTCGTTGTCATGATATCTTACAAGAAAACAGAATTGGTGAAATCTAGATCTAAGGTTCATAGTTTTCGTATGTAAAGTTTCCAATGATGAGCGGTTAATATCTTCAGATACGAGTGTTTATTCCAGTGGATGACACTCGTATTTTCGTTTTCATGCAAGAATGGAATAAGCAGTCTGTACATAAAAATTCACGGACAGCTTCATCTACTCGTAACAAGATATTATTTTACCTATTGAAATTCAATTTCACGAGAAATGAAACAGTATCTCCTTTAAAGGTAAAAAAATATGGATTGTTTTCATTATCAAAAACCATTAAATATGGAAGCTCCTGATCAGGAAAGATAATCATTACTTCATCAACAAGATCATCCATCCAGCGATTTTTAATGGCAATGGCCCTTTCAAAAGGAATTCTGATCATAAATCCACTTCGCGGGATCGGATTGAATTTTCTGTAGATATCAGTTATCTCCTCGATGAAAATTGCCGCATCGCGCTGTAAATCCTTATGTAATGCGACATTGTGAATCACTTCTCCTTTCGGTATGTCGAATATTTCGATTTGCCTCGTTATATTTGTTTCTGCGGCAGCATTTGCAGATAGGAAAAGAAAAACAGCCAGGATAATGAGTAACGTTTTATACAAAGTGAACCACCTCAAAAATAGTATCTCCAAAAATTTAACTGCTATTTATTAAAGATAAGATCCCCTCTTCCATTACCTGTACATCTTATCCGGTAATTTTCTGAACAGTTAATATCACAGACAAAGAGCTGTTATTCATCCGTGAAAGACACTTTCACAAAAAATATTTAAAACGAATTTTCCTTTGCTAAAAGAGTCATTATACACAAAAAGCATAAGAAATATAGAAAAAAAGTTATCCACATGAATGCGAAGATATTGTGAATAACTATAAGTTTTATCCACATGAATACCTGATTTTATCCACAGAAATAAAACGGTTTTCCACAAAATCTCACCTTGGTTGTGGATAAAATAATATAGAAACAGGCAGAAGAAAACTTTTACGCGGTAAAAAAACTGGCATTTACAGCAACTTTTCTACATGTTATACTCTCTCACGGTGAATAACGACTCTAGCCGCATAAGTTAATATAATAGGT
>JAGKQJ010000081.1:0-9257 GCA_017898095.1 Bacillaceae bacterium Marseille-Q3522
CTCTTCTATTCTTATAAAAGTAATCCCCAAAAAAAGAAAAGCGAGAATTCCTCCTTGAACAGAATAACTCATATCGGTAAGAGCTGAACCGGGTGAATAGTTTTCTGCTGAAGTATAATAAAAGAACCCTAAAAAATTGTAGATCATAAATCCTAATAAAATTAACCAAAAGATAAGATTTCTTCTAACCAAGATCCATGTTGTATGTACGACTTGTAAAATTTGCATGATTATCACCTTAATAAATGTAATCTAAAGATAATATTTTTTATTTTCACCACCTTTCTTTTTTATTACCATTATTTTAACATATCTTTTTCACCTTGACTGCCTTTTTTCCCAGTGCTATTATCGCTATAATATGAGGCTTGCGTTAACCTTCTGCCGGAAAAGGAACTGAATGAAAATTGTCAGCTAAAGCAAAAATGCCAATAAGAAAAATATTACTTATCATGTGTTGCTTCCTGCTTGCTTTAACAAGTTTCCGCATTGCCTGGAATATTTCACAAGCTCCTCCTGTCCATCCAAAAGCGGAACAGGGAATATTAGATTTGCGAAACTGGAAGTTTACCAATGATCAAACAATCAGACTGAACGGAGAATGGGAATTTTACCCCGGAGTATTTCTGTCTGCTCCCGGCATAAAAACGACAGAAAGCAAAAAACACTTCATCAAAGTTCCGGAAAATTGGCGGAACGAAATTTCCGGCGGTAAAGCAAATAACGCCTTCGGTTTCGGCACTTATCGCTTACGAATTTTTCTGCCGAAAAACGAGCATAGATATGCGATACGTGTGCAGAGAATCACAGATGCTTCCAGTGTTTTCATAAATGGAAAACCAGCTGCCAAAGCTGGTCAGCCGGCAGAATCAGCCGGAGCACATGAAGGCAGCAGAAAGCCTTACTCGGTATATTTTGAGGCAGATCAAGGTTATGTTGACCTGCTTATTCAGGCATCTAACTACAATTTTTTATTTGGAGGCGGGATCACAAGAGAAATAAAATTCGGTACCGAAGAAGCCATTAATAGCGAAACTACTTTTTCTATAAGTATGCAATTACTTGTTAGTATTATTTTATTACTGCACAGTATCTATTCCCTCATTATCTATTTTTTAGGCATAAGGAAAAAGGAAATAATTTTCTTTTCTATGCTCATTATTTGTACCGTCATTGCTACTTTATTAGACGACGACAGATTTTTGCTTTCCTGGCTGCCTATTAATCTTGAGTGGACATTAAAATTTGTTTTTATCTCCTATCTTGGAATTTCATTCTTTGTGTTAAAAATGGCTCAATTTTTACTTCCCGGATTTGCAAAAGCAAGAATATTACGCTGGCTTCAATATTTATACGGATCCATGTTCTTGACTATTCTTTTTGCCCCTCTGCAACAAGGGATATTTGTCGGCTACTCGACCCTTTTTTTATCTACAGTCTCATACATGTTTATTCCTTTCTTCGTGCTAAAAACGATTCAAAGAGGAGAAGCGGATGCTATTTTTTTATTAATGACGATCACATGCATTATTTCTTCTACTATTTGGGGAATTATCAAAACTTTTTTTTGTAAAGAATTAACTTATTATCCGATTGATGTGATTATTACAATTATCAGCTTTGCTGCTTATTGGTTTAAACGTTATATTCAGATTTCCCAGCAAAGCCGGGGGCTTGCAGTTCAATTGCACAAGGTTAATCAGCAAAAAGACGATTTTCTCGCCAATACTTCCCATGAACTGCGCAATCCGCTTCATGGCATGATCAATATTGCCCAATCCGTTTTAGACGAAGAAACACCGCATCTCACAGAGAAAAATAAAAACAATTTAGCGCTTCTCGTAAAAGTAGGACGCCGGCTGTCATTCACATTAAATGATTTGCTTGATGTAACACGTTTACAGGAAAATATTATCCATTTACATAAGCAAAACGTCCGCATTCAAGACCTTGCCAACACAGTTATGGACATGCTGCGGTATATGATTGAAGAAAAGAACATTCATTTGAAACTTGATTTCCCAGAGTCATTCCCTGAAGTAATTGCAGATGAAAACAGGCTGATGCAAATTTTATTTAATTTACTTCATAATGCGGTCAAATATACGGAAGAAGGTGTTATTTCAGTCGAAGCAAGCTGTTATAAGGGCATGGCCTATATTTCTGTAAAAGATAGCGGGATCGGCATGGATGAAGAAACACAGCAGAAAATATTCCAGCGTTACGAACAAGCTGACTCCAGTTTGACGGCGGTTGGCGGCGGGTTGGGAATTGGCCTGAGTATTTGCAAACAATTAGTTGCATTGCACGGCGGTACCATTACGGTTAAATCTGCCCTGGGAAAGGGATCTGTTTTCTCTTTTAGTCTTCCTTTGGCTGAATCCGCGACAGAAGAATCAGACAATACATCAGATTGGCAGAATCCGCGTGTTGCGGAGAAGAATAATGTCCATGTCCCGATTTTTTCTTTTGACGCTGAGAAAAAAATAGAAGAAATGAAAAAAGTACCTCCGGACAGGAATGATCTTATTTCAGCTGCTAGAGTATTACTTGTTGATGATGATACGTTAAATCTAAAAGTTATAAAAAATATCCTTTCTGCCGAATATAATGTCGTTACGGCAGCAAGCGGGAAAGAGGCTCTCGCTGCATTAGATAAGGGGGAATGGGATTTAGTGATATCCGATGTGATGATGCCCCATATGTCAGGTTATGAATTATCCCAGCTGATTCGTAAGCAATATTCCATCTCTGAGCTGCCAATTTTACTGCTTACGGCACGTAATCAACCGGTCGATATCTATACCGGTTTTATTTCCGGTGCAAATGATTATGTAACAAAACCGATCGATGCATTGGAATTCAAAGCCCGTGTACAGGCATTAACAGATTTAAAAAGGTCAATCGGGGAACGGCTTCGCATGCAAGCGGCATGGCTGCAGGCGCAAATTCAACCGCATTTTCTTTTTAATACCTTAAACACGATTGCCTCTCTCAGCGAAATCGATACAACAAGAATGACCATATTACTCGATGAATTTGGAAATTATTTAAGAAGATGCTTCGATGAAAAAAATACACAGGCTTTCGTACCGCTTGAACACGAACTTGAACTCGTCCGTTCTTATCTGTATATCGAACAAGAACGTTTTGGGTCCCGCCTGCAAATTCATTGGGAGGTGGATGAACAATTATCGGTATTAATTCCGCCGCTGTCGATCCAGCCCTTAATTGAAAATGCGGTAAAGCACGGGATTCTCAAACGGTCCCGCGGAGGAGCTATAGAAATAAGAATGAAAGATTTTCCGCAATACAGTGAAATTATCATAAAAGATAATGGAGTAGGGATGACAGAGGAGCAAGTGCGGGAGGTTTTAACCAGTCGGCCAAATAAGACAAGAGGAATTGGTTTACTGAACACCGATCGGCGTCTCAAACAATTATTTGGCAAAGGACTGCAAATCATCAGTGAACCGGATCACGGAACAATCGTCAGCTTTCAAATACCAAAACAATCATGATGAACTCGTTTCAAAAAAAGCAAGCGAATCAGGTTGAGACTCTAATCCACCTGATTCGCTTGATTCTACCTTTAGAACTTTTAAAAATATCTCCCCGCCTCAAACGGATTTGAAGCAGGGAGATTTTCTGCTATCAACTTCTGCTCCATCACATATGCGATAAAGTGAACTCCATTTTTGAGGCGGGGTATTACTGCCCCTTAATCTGCGATAAACGGCTTTCTGTCTCCCTCTTGCGCCTTTTTTGCATTTTTGCCGATGTCAGCCAGCCAACCTGATACGTGAGTGCAACGGCAAAAAAGAGTAAAACACAAGTATAGTAAATTAGGGCATTCCAGCCGAAATGATGAAAAACATATCCGCTTGACCAACCAATAATACTGGATCCCGCATAATAAAATAAAAAGAATAAAGAGGAAGCTTGTGCCTGTCCGTCTTTATTGGCCAAACGCCCTATCCAGCCGCTGATAACAGCATGACCTCCGAAAAACCCGAAGGCAACCATTGCCATACCGATAATTTTTAAAAACAGCAGATCATTTGTCGTTAATAAAACACCGATAAAAAAGACCGTAATCGCTAAAGTAACTATTTTTACCCGCGGATATTTGTCTGTAAGCCTTCCAAACCAGATCGAGCTCCATGTTCCAACTAAATTTACAATAAACAGTAAACCTAAAATCGTCTGATTAAGATGATATGGTGCTTCACTAAGCGGAATCCCAATATAATTAAAAATCGTAACAAAGACACCCATTAATAAAAATGCCGTAATAAACATAAATAATAGCGGAATATTACTGAAGCACTCTTTCATATTTGCAGCCCAAACCTGGAAGGAAATCCGGTTTGCATGAAAATTTTGCGATTTAGGTAAAGATAGTAAAAAGAAAATACTCCCGGCCAAGCCGCAAACCCCAAGAAATATGATTGCTGTTTGCCAGTGGAAAAAGTCCGTTAAAGCACCTGCAACAACCCGCCCAAAAATACCGCCAAAAGCTGTCCCAGCAATATAGATGCCAATCAACCGCCCTCTAACATTTGGAGAAAATTCTTCATTTAAATACGTAATTGCCACAGATGGAAATCCGGCAACAGCCACCCCAATTAAAAAACGAAATACCAGGAATAAAGAAAAATTATTCCAAATCGCTGACAGAATCGCAAAAAGAGAAGCCAGCAGCAACGATAAACTCATGACTTCCTTCCGTCCCCATCTATTTGTAATAAGAAAAACAAATAGCATACTAAATGACAGTACAAAGGTCGTGATTGAAATGGAGGCACTGGAGGTTGCCGGTGAAACTCCATATTGGTCAGAAAAAAGCCCGATTAGCGGCTGCGGGCTATAAATAATGGAAAAGGTAATAATACTTCCGATAAACATACTCATAGATGCTTTTTTTTGCATCTTGCTTCCCATCTTTACATAGGACATCCTTTAATCTCCCCTAGAAAATTCAATTGACATGATCAGTATATGTTTCTATCATTATATTGTCTAATGCATTATTTTTATCTTTTTTATATTGTACATGTAATAAGTATTGGAGGAATCTTAAATGGAATGGCAACAACTTGAATATTTTCAAACGGTCGCCCGGCTGCAGCATATGACTTTAGCAGCAAAGGCTCTCGCAATCACCCAGCCCGCCTTAAGCAGATCAATATCTCGCCTGGAAAGTGAACTTGGTGTGCCGCTTTTCGAAAGAAGCGGCCGCAATATCATTCTTAATCGCTTCGGACAGCTTTTTCAAAAACGCGTTGTACGGATATTGAAGGAATATAAAGAAGCCAGACTGGAATTGGAAAATCTTCTGAGCCCTGAACATGGGGAAGTTGCGTTAGGTTTTCTTCATACACTTGGTGTCCACCAAATTCCTGATTTCATCCGCTCTTTCCGAAAAATCTATCCGTCGATTCAGTTTCAGCTCCATGAAAACAGCTCACAAAAATTATTGGAAATGCTCTTAAAAGGAGAAATTGATCTTTTTATGGGCTCGCTCTTAGAAGCGAATCAGCAAATACAATGGACTCCTTTATGGAAGGAAGAATTATTTCTTATGGTACCAAACGGCCACCGGCTTGCAGGAGTAAAAAAAATTAATTTAGAGGATATCCGCAACGAACCGCTCATTTCGTATAAAAAAGGGTTCGGCTTACGAACGATTGTCGACGACTTACTCGTAGAAGCAAATATTCATCCGCCGATTCCTTTTGAAGGCGAAGATTCGCACACAATAGCCGGACTGGTGACTGCCGGACTAGGTATCACTTTTTTACCAAATACGAAAGGACTCGATTTGAGCGGCATTACACTTCTCTCCATACAACATCCAAAATGCCATCGTATCATTGGAATCGCTACGATGAAAGAACGAATGCTCGCACCCCCGACAGAAAAGTTTCACAAATTCGTGATAGACTTTTTTGATGATGTTAGTATTGATAAGGAATAATTCTTTTCTCATTACAGGCAATACGTATCGTAAATCAAATAAAGAAATTTATAAACTATTGAATCAATTTGGAAACGAGAACAATGCTTTAAAAATTGCTAAAATGAAATATACAGAATATGATATGAAAAAACCATCAGATATTGGCCCTGCCACCACAGTATACAAACTTGTTGAAGAAATCAAAGATAAGATTAATAGTTAAAGATGTTAAACATGTCCATGTCAAAAAAGGTGTTTCCTCACACGACTGAAGTCGCGTGTCTCCACGCCTTTTTGATGAAGTTCTACCTAGATATGAGCACTAATTTTTGCAACAAAAATCCTGTTCCATTATCTAAGTAGTTTTCGAAATTTACGCCCTGCATTTAAAAATTTACGCAAAAAAAAGCTTCCGCACATTTAAGCGGAAGCTTTCTATTAAATATTTCCCCACATTTTAAAATCGTCTATTGCACTTTTTTCCTTCTGCCGAATAGTAGAATTCCTAGTCCGGCGAATAATAATCCTGCTCCAATAAAAATTAAATTATAGATATTTGTTGCCGTATTTGGAAGGATATTATTCTTGTCTTCCACTTCAGGTTTTTCTGGCGGATCCGGTACCTTTTCATTTTCAACTGTTACTTGCAATGCTTTCATTTGACCCTTTTCAATCGTAAATTTGATTGGTGTACTATTTACTTCGTAGCCAGTCGGCGCCTTCGTTTCTACTAACTGGTACTCGCCCGGCTTTAAGCCTGAAATAACGAGTTTGCCATTTTCATCGGTAATTAGCCCTTCTTGTAGCACCTTTCCTGTTACATCCTTTAAAGTAAATTCTGCACCTGTTAATTTTGCTTCAGGATTGTTTTTATCAACTTTCGTTATTTCGACTGAACTCAGTGTCAGTTCATTTTCTGCTTTTACAGTCGCAATTTTCGTTTGACCTTTTTCAATCGTGAACTTTATTGGTGTTGCATCTAGGTCATAACCGAATGGTGACGCAGTTTCCACTAATTGATAGTCGCCCGGTTTCAAGTCATTGATCACGAGCTTACCTTCTGCATTTGTCTCCAAGCCTTCCTGTAACGTGTTGCCTTCGCTGTCTTGCAGTTCGAACACTGCTCCGGCAAGAGTGATTTCCGGATTGTCTTTGTCTACTTTCGTGAGTTCGACGGAGCCCGGCGTCAGTTCGTTCTCTGCTGTTACAGTGGCGATCTCTTTCTGACCTTTAACAATCGTGAACTTTATTGGTGTTGCATCCAGGTCATAACCGAATGGTGACGCAGTTTCCACTAATTGATAGTCGCCCGGTTTCAAGCCATCAATTACGAGCTTGCCTTCTGCATTTGTCTCCAAGCCTTCCTGCAGCGTGTTGCCATCGCTATCTTGCAGTTCAAACACGGCTCCTGCGAGCGTGATTTCCGGATTGTCTTTGTCTACTTTTGTGAGTTCGACAGAACCAGTTGTTAATTCATTCACTGCCGTAACTGTGGCGATCACTTCCTGGCCTTTCACGATCGTGAACTTATATGGCGTTGCATTCAGGTCATAACCGAACGGGGCCGCGGTTTCTACCAATTGGTAATCGCCCGGCTTCAAGCCATTAATCACGAGCTTGCCTTCCGCATTCGTCTTTAATCCTTCCTGCAGTGTGTTGCCTTCGCTGTCTTGCAGTTCAAACACGGCTCCTGCGAGCGTGATTTCCGGATTGTCTTTGTCTACTTTCTTTAACTCGACAGAACCCGTCGTTAATTCATTCACTGCTGTAACTGTAGCGATCACTTCCTGGCCTTTCACGATCGTGAACTTATATGGCGTTGCATTCAGGTCATAACCGAACGGGGCGGCCGTTTCTACTAATTGGTAATCGCCCGGTTTCAAGCCATCAATTACGAGCTTGCCTTCTGCATTTGTCTTTAATCCTTCCTGCAATGTGTTGCCTTCGCTGTCTTGCAGTTCAAACACGGCTCCAGCGAGCGTGATTTCAGGATTGTCTTTGTCAACTTTTGTTAACTCGACAGAACCCGGGGTTAATTCATTTTCCGCTGTAACTTTGGCGATCACTTCCTGACCCTTGACAATCGTGAATTCAATTGGTGTCGAATCTAATTCATAGTATTCCGGCGCTGCTGTTTCCACCAATTGATAGTTGCCAGGTTTCAAGTCATTGATCACAAGTTTGCCTTCTGCATTTGTCACTAAGCCTTCCTGCAGCGTGTTACCTTCGCTATCTTGCAGTGCAAAAACCGCTCCTTCCAGTGTTAAGTCCCGATTGTCCTTATCGACTTTCGTTAGCTCAACAGAACCGGGTGTTAGCTCGTTACCCGCTGTTACCCTTGCAATTTCTGTTTGACCCTTGACAATCGTGAACGGAATTGGCGTTGCATCCAGGTCATAGCCGAACGGCGCTGCTGTTTCCACCAATTGATAATCGCCCGGTTTCAAGTCGTTAATCACGAGCTTGCCGTTCTCATTTGTTTTGAGCCCCTCTTGAAGCGTCTTTCCTTCACTGTCCTGCAGTGCAAATACTGCTCCCTCCAGTGTCAGAGATTGTGTGTCTTTGTCGTACTTCGTTAATTCGACAGAGCCGGTTATTAGTTCGTTTTCGGCTGTTACTGCTTCTATTACCGTCTGCCCTTTTTCAATCGTGAATTCAATTGGTGTCGAATCTAATTGATAGTATTCCGGCGCCGCGGTTTCCACTAATTGATAATCGCCCGGTTTCAAGTCGTTGATAACGAGTTTGCCTTCTGCATTTGTCTCCAAGCCTTCCTGCAGCGTATTGCCTCCGCTATCCTGCAGTGCAAAAATTGCTCCTTCCAGTGTCAAGTCCGGATTGTCCTTATCGACTTTCGTTAGCTCAACAGAACCTGGTGTTAGCTCGTTAACCGCTGTTACCCTTGCAATTTCTGTTTGACCCTTGACAATCGTGAACGGAATTGGCGTTGCATCCAAGTCATAGCCGAACGGCGCTGCTGTTTCCACCAATTGATAATCGCCCGGTTTCAAGTCGTTAATCACGAGCTTGCCGTTCTCATTTGTTTTGAGCCCCTCTTGAAGCGTCTTTCCTTCACTGTCCTGCAGTGCAAATACTGCTCCCTCCAGTGTCAGAGATTGTGTGTCTTTGTCGTACTTCGTTAATTCGACAGAGCCGGTTATTAGTTCGTTTTCGGCTGTAACTGCTTTTATTACCGTCTGCCCTTTTTCAATCGTGAATTCAATTGGTGTCGAATCTAATTGATAGTATTCCGGCGCCGCGGTTTCCACTAATTGATAATCGCCCGGTTTCAAGT
>JAGKQJ010000081.1:9357-11931 GCA_017898095.1 Bacillaceae bacterium Marseille-Q3522
TTTTCGGCTGTAACTGCTTTTATTACCGTCTGCCCTTTTTCAATCGTGAATTCAATTGGTGTCGAATCTAATTGATAGTATTCCGGCGCCGCGGTTTCCACTAATTGATAATCGCCCGGTTTCAAGTTGTTGATAACGAGTTTGCCTTCTGCATTTGTCTCTAAGTCTTCCTGCAATGTGTTGCCTTCGCTGTCTTGCAGTGCAAAGACTGCTCCTTCCAGTGTCAAGTCCGGATTGTCCTTATCGACTTTTGTTAGCTCAACAGAACCTGGTGTTAGCTCGTTAACCGCTTTTACCGTTGCGATTTCTGTTTGATTTAAATCTATTGTAAAAACATATGGTTCAGGATTTAATTGATAGAATTCCGGTGCGTTTGTTTCGACTAACTGGTAGGTGCCCGGTCGTAAATTTTCAACAACAATTTTCCCCTCGTCATTTGTTGTCAGGCCTTCTTCGATGACGCTACCATCCTCTTTTAACAACTTAAATTCCGCACCAACCAGACCGGTATTCTGATCATCTTCCCCGACTTTCCATAACTCAACTGCACCTAAAACAATTTGATTTTCTTTTGTAAGCTGTATAATTTCCGTTTGGTTTTCACCAATGGTAAACGGTATTGGCGTATTGTCTAATACGTAACCGAATGGTGCTGTTATTTCTACGAATTGATAATCACCAGGCTGTAATTGATCTTTAAAAATAGCACCATTTTCGTCTGTAGTCAGTTGTGCAATTTCTTCGTATTGTTCACCATTTTTTTGTTGCAGCGAGAATGTTGCACCAACTAACTTCGCGCCGGTCTGATTATCTTCTTTTACCAGTTCTACCGCGCGAATGATCTTTTTATTCCTAATTGTAACGTTAGTAGGATCGTTATTAACGGTTACGGTTTGCTGGCCATTGATCCCAACAACGTACCCTTCTGGAGCATCATCTTCTTGTAAAATATAATCTCCGTATAAGAGATTGGCAAAGGTAACTTTCCCGTCTGCCCCCGTTGTAAGCGTGCGGATCGCAATTTCCCCTGTTTTGTCATAGAGAGTAAACGTTGCGCCGGCAAGTGTTTCTCCAGTCGCATCATCAACCTTTGTTACGACAAGCCTGCCTCTTTCGCCGCTGCCGCTTCCTTCTCCTGCAGTAAATTTAACTTGTTCAGAAGCCTCTGTCTCCGTCTTATCAGTCTGAATATTTACGCCTTCAAAACGAACAGTATTGGAGACATCTTCCCGGTCAAGTGCATTAATATAAGATTGATATTCTAATATATAGGCAGTATCAATCTCATTCGTAAATGCTAACTCGAATGTTTGCTTGCCTGTTTCATCTGTCGAAATTTCCAGCGTGTAATCCGTCCCTCTTTGCAATTCAACAAAATTGCCGGTTTCATCTGTTTTTTTGCTGACATTTCCTGCTGCATCAACAGTAGTTTCATACAGATGAAAGGTATTTTCCAATAAAATTTGATTCATACTTGGCTCATCAATTACTTTGGCATTCGCAACTTGCGACTGGCCAAAGTTAATATGGACATTCCAATTCATAACAAGTCCGGCTTGTGCACCGCTTTTTGTCGTATATTCCGTTCCGTGTTTGACGGATACACCGGCACCCAACTCGATTGGTTGCGTTGAATCTTCGTAATAATAAGCCTTATTTTCATAATAATTTACAATAATTTTATCTTTGAGGCTGGTTTTATAAACAATTACGTATGGTTCATGAATCGTTCCAAGATCAATTTTAAATCCCGGATTGCCTTCCGCATTCGTTAAACTAAGATTCAAGTCATAATCAGTTGCTGGAACTAAGTCTCCCCATGTATAGTTTTTTCCGTCCGGGCTTATCACCATTTTATAAACTTGAATCGATTCCTCAACAAGCTCTTGATCGCCAAGAATATAATCTTCCACATACGCTTCGCTTACTTCGTTCAAGTTATAGTTGACACCAATTTGCCAGGTGATTTCCTTTTCAACAGCGTTATAGGAACCATATTTAAAGCCGTTATCTTTTGTCCATTGGTTTGGATTAAAGTTTGCATTCGCTTCTTTACTTTGATCTTCACCAAATTCATCCACCCATGTTACTTCCACGCCATTCTCAAAATCGTTTGGATTCGGATCACCGGGAAGTTTTTCACGGGCTTCATAATCAAAATACGTATCATAGGTAAGCGTGTGTTTTTCTGTAATTGGTTTTAAAAATGTGATCTTAAATCCTTGATCGTTCACATCTGATAATGTGTAATCTTCTCCGATTGTTAGAGTACCGCCACTTGCGTTTTTAATCACCAATGTATCTGGAATAAGCGTAAGTCCTTTATTTTTAAATGTATCTGTCAGGATAACATTTTCCATCGGGTGATTGTCTTTGTTGATTTCGATTTTCCAGGAAGTTGTTTTCTCTGCATAGTTAGCACCGCTATTGCCTTTTGTTAAAATTCCCTGGTATATTCTTGCACTAGTGCCTTTTTCGTAGTCTTTTGTTTTGACGTTATTGTTTATGGTTGTATCATCAAAAACACGGTCAATCGCTTTTGTTTTATAAATAAATTTATAAGCAGCATTGATA
>JAGKQJ010000081.1:11941-15862 GCA_017898095.1 Bacillaceae bacterium Marseille-Q3522
GCATTGATATTGTTTTTTAATTGTACTTTGAAGCCATTTTTTTGATTTTCTGCATCTGTTAAGAGAGAAAAGTCATATTGATCAGGACTTATCAATTCCTGCCCGGCTTCATTTCCATTTTTATCAATGGTTACTTTATAAACTTCAAGTGACCCTGCGACAAACTCTTGTGAATCATTAAAGTAGTCTGTGATCACGGCATCTTCTGCTGCAATTGCTTTTTCGTTATAATTGTACTTTATTCGCCAGGAGATTGTTTGCGTTGCTTGATCATAGTCCTTGACTTCCTTCGCTAACGGGGTTCCCAGTCGTATTGTAACCGTGCTTCCAGCACTTATTTCCTCATAATTATTACCAGATAAAAAGGCTTCGTTCTGAAATATTGTTTGTTCCGGATTATTAATCTCTGTATCGTAAACAACCCGGTAAGCTGAATCAATTGGTTTTTTAAATTGGATTTCGAAGGATGCGTTATTTTCGCCATAAACAATTTGATACTCAGAAGGATCAACGGGTTCACCCTGATTCACCGATCCGTTGATGTTGACTTGAAGATGATACACTTCAATCGTATCCGGTAATAATCGCTGCCCTGTCTGGATTGGATCACGCAAGACAGCATTCTCGATTGTATCCAGCTGTTTATTTGCATCAATCGTCCAATGAATCGCATCAGCATTATAATCGTTTTGTTCACCGTTCTTATAGGCAATTCCTTTTTTTTCGATTGTATTTCCCGGTTGCGGCTGAATCCTGATCGGGATTTTTACTTCTTCACCTGCAATTGGAAATACCAAGTCTTGTTCGGTATCGCCCTCCAGATCCTCTCTTAACTCTGTCCAGAAACGGAGAATCCCGCTGACATTTGAATGTGTCTCCATATAATCATTAAATGTCATGGTGACGGTTCTATCCTCGGTAAGTTTAAAAGTACCGACAATCTCCCCATTATCAAGTTCCAAGTTCCCGTTTACTTCATTATAGACTTGAAACTGTTCCGGAAGTGAAAAAGTATACGTCGCCCCTTCCGTATAGCCATGACCGTTTGCAAGAGCCCAGTCATAAGATAAACGGATCATTTCTTCATCGCCCAACCCTAATGGATCGGAATAATGAGTAATATCTTCCCAAACCGGTTCATCTGTTGTTCCGGTATTTACTTCTACTGTGATCCCAGTCAAAATATTTTCTGTAATTTCTTGCGCTGCGAATACTCCTATATCCGTGCTATCTGCCGCTTGATTTCCGCTATCAGATGTTTCTGCGGACTTTGTTATTTCTTGTGCCTTTTCCTCTTCCTTTTGTTGCGTTTCATCTGGTGCTTGCGCTGCTGTATTTTTCTCTATTTTCTCGTCTGTAACTTGTTCCGCTTCCGGTGTAAATGCGACTTGAATGACTTGCTGCTTATCCACTAAAGGAAATGTGAGCGATACTTCGTTGCTGCCAGCGATTATTTCCTTATTGAATGTTGCCGGAATCGTCATGACGCCGCCCTTATCCGCAATTTCATCCGCATTTTCATGAAAATGCATCGTTACCGTGCCGTCTGTTGAGGCAAAAAAGCTGCCTGCTTCAATATTGCCTGCTGTCAATAAAATTCCTTCTGTATCTTCCTTAATACTTAATTCAGACGGCAATGAAACCGTGAATGAATCTGTATCCGCTAAGGACCATTGATAGTGGATATTCACCGCTTCATCAAGGTTCACAAGGTTGTCTGGATGTTTTTTCGCATCAATTATTTTACCGCCCGCATCGGTTAAGGAGACATTCGTAAAGATGCTTGGTTCTAATTCCTCTCCCTTTACCTCCAGAGGAAATCCCGCTCCGGATATAAGCGTTTGTGAAATTAGAATGAAGATAAAAGTAATTATCATCCATTTTTTTCTCATAAAAATTATATTCCTCCCTTATTGCCTTTCAACAATTAAGCCGCCATCTGTAAATTATTTATTTTTTTAAAATAACCACCTCATTTCTGGCTGATCTCTAGTAAGAGCAAAAATCGGCTCCAAGATATTAGTATGAACATTACAACTCTACAGATTCTATACATAAATAATTGTCTATGATATTTATCACTGAGCCTGTCAATCTCGAATCACCGGAAAATAATGCGGAGAGAAAAATGCGAATAAAGTACTAAAGGAAATTGCGTTAATTAATTTTGTCCACCTTCATTCTATTTCGCGATAATATGAATAGCTCTGTAATGGTGGAATGATATATTGTTGAAGATATCAGGAAAGAAATGTGAAGGATTAAGCTACAAAAATGAAGATAGCCCATGTTCGTTCGAGAACATAAAAAAACTTGCAGTGACGTCAGATCCTCTGCAAGGAAAGGGAAATGTTTTTCAGGAATATTGTATCTTCTTTTTCCATTCATGATACCACTTCGAAATATAAGTACTTGGTTGAATATTTAATTCTTCCATTAAAATATTTTTTAATGTATCATAATGCCGCTTTACGAGTAATTGGTTCCCAAGTTCTGCATAAATTTTCATTAACGCAAAATAAGCTTCTTCTGCTTCAGGCTGCTTATTGCATATTTTCGTATACCAGGAAATTGCCATTTCCATATCTCCTTCCTTATAGTACCAATCTGCGATTTGAAATGATGTATGAAGCCATATTCGTTTCAATCGCTGGCGCTCGCTTTCTGCCCACCAATAATCATATTCCTGCAAGTAATCTCCGGTATACAGGCTCATAATTTTATGATAGAGATCCATTGTTTTCGCACCGATTGGCGGTGCCGCCTGAATGCGTTTTTCCCATTCTTCCACGTCCAATATCAGATTATTTATATTTAAAATATATCCTTCGGTTGTATTTTTTATATGAAAGTGTTTGCCAAATTGCCCTAGCGTTTTCCTAACATGATAAATCGTCGTATATAACTGCGAATACACTTTATCTGGTGGAAATTCCGGCCACAGCAAATCAGTTAAAGTCGATTTACGAACAAGCAAACCGCGGTTCTGTAGTAAATAGAGAAATAATTCTTGGGCCTTTGTTGTCCGCCAGTGAATTGTGGCATCCTCAATGGTTACTTGCTTGCATATATTCATGCAAATCTTTTTTTCTGTTTGTTTCGGCCGCTTTTCGCTGAATTGTAAGTGTTCTTGAATTCTTGTAATTGTTTTACTAAGACGGTCAAATCTCACCGGTTTGACGACATAATCCAGGGCATTGAGTTCGAACGCTTTTACTGCATATTCATTATAAGCTGTAACGAACACAATTGTTATGTCCGGTTTTTTTTCTACTAACTGTTCTGCTAGTTCAATCCCATTTATTTCCGGTAAATTAATGTCGAGAAAAATGACATCGACATTTTCTTCTTGAAGAATTTTTTCTTTTGCGAAAATTGGATCAACATATTTTCCCACAACCTCAATGTGCTTCATTTTTACGAGTTGGCGTTCGAGTAAATCAAGGGCTAGCTGTTCATCATCAACAAGGATTACTTTCATCGTCATGCCGCTCCTTAAATGAATTATATAATTACATTATACATGATTTACTAAAAAAGAAAGTCATTTGTCCTACTTTTATGTTAGTTTTATTATTCTAAATATATTTACCAATTAATTAGAAATTCCTCCTTGCGGCTTCATTTTCTAAAAAAATGGGTAGTATTGAAAACGAATTATTCAATAGAAAATGTTTGCATTTCCTTATATATACAGTCTTTTATTATCGAAAATTACTGCAAGTTGAAAATCGGGATATAGTTGAAAGCATGATCTATTTGCAGAACCTACACGAGATTGGTAAAACATAAAAGAATTAAACGATAAATTTTTTTTCATCATAATAATTTACTAGAGAAATATTTTTTTGTATAATAGGAAGTACTGAAAGTGTTTTCACTTTATTAAAAATATATTGATTTTTCGAGAGGAGTCTTACG
>JAGKQJ010000082.1 GCA_017898095.1 Bacillaceae bacterium Marseille-Q3522
GAAAATATGTAACGTGTAATGTACATAGAAAAACCAGGTAAGGGGTGGAAATTATGACAGAACAACAATTCTTTGAAGTAAATAGGTTGCAAACAGCTTTTAAAACGGATAAAGGAGAAGTTATTTCCGTTGAGGAAGTTACTTTTCATCTCAAGCCGGGAGAAACGATTGGGATTGTTGGTGAATCCGGCTGCGGAAAAAGTGTTACTTCTTTATCGATTATGAAATTATTAGGAAAGACAGGATACATTAAAAAAGGCAAAATTCTTTTTAACGGGGAAAATATTGCCGGCTATAATGAAGCACAGATGCGGAAGATACGGGGGAATGAAATATCAATGATCTTTCAGGAACCGATGACTTCATTAAATCCTGTCTTTACAATTGGTAACCAAATGATGGAGCTTATCAAACTCCATTTAAAAAAGAGTGGTAAAGAGGCGAAAAAGTATGCAATCGAAATGCTAAAAAAGGTCGGGATACCACGGGCAGAAGCAATCATAGATGAGTACCCGCACAAGCTTTCCGGGGGGATGAGACAGCGTGTTATGATTGCGATGGCGCTGTCGTGTAAGCCGAAATTATTAATTGCCGACGAACCCACGACTGCTCTGGATGTAACAATTCAAGCACAAATATTACAGTTAATGAAAGAACTTAAAGAAGAATCCGGTACGAGCATTATGATGATTACACATGATTTGGGTGTTATTGCTGAAATGGCCGATAAAGTCCTCGTCATGTATGCGGGACAAGTCGTGGAGGAAGCAGACGTTTTCACTCTTTTTGATAAACCGAAGCATCCTTATACAAAAGGATTAATTGGTTCGATTCCGCATTTGGATTACGATAGTAATGATAGGTTGTATTCGATCCCGGGGACTGTTCCAACACTGCGGCAAATGCCAAAAGGGTGCCGTTTCCATACAAGATGTCCGTATGCGATGGAAAAATGCAGGCTGGAAAAACCAATGCACCGCTCAGTTAATGAAGATAAAGATCATAAAGTAAGATGTTGGTTATATGAAGAAGATCAAGCAATACAGGAAACAACGGATAGGGAGGTTCAAGTATGAGCACGATTACTGCAGAAAAAAACACAAATGCACAAGCACCTTCGGATAAACCGTTATTAGAAATAAAAGACTTAAAAAAATATTATCCGATAAAAAAGGGGATTATTTCCAGAACGGTTGGTCATGTGAAAGCAGTAGACGGCTTGAACTTTTCCGTAATGCAAGGAGAAACACTCTCTCTTGTTGGAGAATCCGGGTGTGGAAAATCAACTACCGGCAGAGCAATTATCCAACTAGATCCGCCAACTGAAGGCAGAGTTTTTTTTCAAGGAACTGATTTATCGACTTTGAAAGGAAATGAATTAAGAAAAAAGCGCACGGAAATGCAAATGATTTTCCAGGATCCATACTCTTCTTTAAATCCGCGAAAACGGGTGGATCAGCTGCTAATGGAGCCTTTATTAGCTCATAAATTAGCTTCAAGAGAAGAAGCAAAGAAAAAGATTGAAAGATTACTTGAAATTGTCGGATTAACAAAATTTCATAGTACCCGTTATCCGCATGAGTTTTCAGGCGGCCAAAGACAAAGGATTGGAATTGCAAGAGCACTAGTTTTAAATCCAAAATTAATTGTCTGCGATGAACCTGTATCGGCATTGGATGTTTCGATACAGGCACAGGTTTTAAACTTGTTAAAAGATTTGCAGAATGAATTTCAATTAACTTATGTTTTTATCGCCCACGGACTCGGAGCGGTAAAATATATCAGCGACCGGATTGCAGTAATGTATCTTGGCAAAATCGTTGAGCTTGCGAAAACCGAAGAGCTGTTTAAGCATCCAAAACATCCGTATACACAAATTTTATTAAATGCGTATCCGGTGCCAAATCCGCATTTGCGTAACCGCAACAGGATTGTAGTTGAAGGAGATGTACCGAGTCCTGCAAATCCTCCGAAGGGCTGCAGATTTCATACCCGCTGCCCGTTCGCGCAGGACATTTGCCGCGAAAGCCAACCGGAACTGACAGGTACAGACCACGCAATCGCATGCCACTTCCCGCTGGACAATTAGAAAAGCGGAGTTGGCTTGAACAGCCGCGACAAGCTTAAGACGAGCATACATAAAGTCCGCTTTTTGACTTTATGTAAGGTTGGCTTAAGACCTCGAGCGGCTAGCCAACGGAGCTGGACAATTAGAAAAGCGGAGTTGGCTTGAACAGCCGCGACAAGCTTAAGACGAGCAGGAAAAAATCCGGAAATAAAAAAAGAAAAGGAAAAGATTAAAAAGGAGGGAGATTTCCTTGTTTCAGTATATTATTCGCCGCTTACTTATTGCGATTCCGGTATTATTTGGTGTAACAATATTTAATTTTGCGATTATTCATTTAGCTCCCGGTAATCCGGTAGATATGTATATTACCCCGGACGCAACACCGGCTGATATTGAAGCGAAAAAAGAAGCGCTTGGCTTAAATGATCCTATACACGTGCAATACATACGTTGGATGCAAGGGCTTTTGCAAGGAGATTTTGGCATTTCATATACAACATATGAACCGGTATTGGATCTAATTACATCCCGTGTCGGACCGACGTTACTCTTGATGGGGACGTCCTTAGTGATTGCTTATCTAATAGCAATCCCAATTGGCATATTGAGTGCAACGAAGCAATATTCATGGATTGATTATTTAACAACAGGTTTTTCATTCTTAGGAATTTCCATTCCTCACTTTTTCCTGGGGTTAGGAAGTATTTATGTTTTCGCTGTTGTTATGAAAATACTTCCAACGGGAGGCACTTCAACACTGGGAGGAACTGGAGGATTTACAGATACTTTGATGCATCTCATTTTACCTGCTGTAGTTCTTAGCACCGGGATTGCCGGAAATATGGTCAGATATGTCCGTTCTAGTATGCTGGAAATATTAGGACAAGATTACTTAAGAACAGCAAAAGCGAAAGGACTGCGAAATTTTGTCGTTACAAATAAACACGCTTTAAAAAATGCACTAATTCCAATTATTACTGTCGTTGGGATGGACATTCCGCTCTTAATTGGCGGAGCTGTTGTGACAGAACAAATTTTTCAATGGGGTGGTCTGGGTCAATTAACAATCCAATCAATTTCTTCCAGAGATTATTCCACCTTGATGGCGATTAATTTTATCGCGGCGCTAACAGTGCTTTTCGCAAACTTACTTACAGATATCTTTTATTCTGTAGCTGATCCTAGGATTAAGTACAATTAATGGGGGAGGAAGTAAAATGTCATTATCAAATGCAAAGGTTGATTCTGAAGTAGCGATTAATAATCCTTCTGCCGTCAATGTACCAGAGTTGTTACCAGAAGAGGAGAGTTACCTGAAACTAATTAGGAAACGATTTTTCAAACATAAGTTGGCAGTTGTCGGAATGGTCATATTTGCGCTAATCGTGATTATGGCGGTATTCGCTCCTGTTCTAGCACCGCATGATCCGTTAAGTACAGAATTTGCGTTTGCTTCCAGTCCTTCGTCCGTCAATTTTTTAGGAACGGATGAAGTTGGACGGGATTTATTAAGCAGGCTGTTATATGGTGCCCGCGTTTCCCTGGCAGTTGGTTTAGGAGCAGTTGCTATTTATGTTGTGATTGGAACAGTCTTAGGTGCTGTCGCCGGTTACTTCGGCGGCTGGGTTGACATGGTAATCATGCGCATTACGGATGTAGTAATGTCATTCCCATATTTAATGGTTATTCTTGTTCTCGTGAGTATTATTGGGCCCAGCCTATCTAATATCATACTCGTACTTGGCCTCCTTGGTTGGCCGCAAATTGCTCGGCTTGTCCGGGGGAGTGTCTTATCGATTAAAGAAGCAGATTATGTGAAAGCGGGTGTTGCCTTAGGTTATAAGTCATCAAAGATTGTTTTTCAGCATATTTTGCCAAATTGTATGGCGCCTATCCTTGTGAATGCAACTTTCGGAATCGCCCATGCAATTATTATGGAAGCAAGTTTAAGTTTCCTTGGAATGGGTGTTCAACCGCCAACCGCCAGTTGGGGAAATATGCTGACAGAAGCACAATCCTTAACGGTACTAGCCTCACAGCCATGGTTGTGGATTCCGCCTGGCATGATGATTCTGCTTGCAGTTATCTCGATTAATTTCATGGGTGACGGTTTGCGGGATGCAATGGATCCAAAAAGTATCAGATAAAAATAGGGGGAAAAGAGATGAAAATTTTAAAAAATGGTTTAATTGCTTTGATGTTTCTTTCCAGTATTCTTTTAGCAGCCTGTAATTCAAATAGCGGCTCGACAGGTGGAAATTCAAGCGAGGCAGGAGATGGAGGTACGATGTTTGTCGGGCTGGTAAACCCGCCGACATCTTTGAATCCGATAAACTCCGGCGATGTGGCAGCGCAATTTCTCGAAAAATTCATGTTTGATACATTTTTAGAAATGACAGAGCCGTTAGTTTTCCAACCTAAATTGGCTGAATCTTTTGAAACAACAGATAATCAAACGTTCACGATTAAGTTGCATCCGGATGCTGCATGGGCAGATGGTACTCCAGTAACAGCAAACGATGTGGCGTTTACGATGAATACAGTTGCAAATCCAAAAACAGAAACAACAGTCGGCGGCTATCTGGTTACTATAGAAGGTCTCGATGAAAATGGTAAATTAATGAATGGAGATACGGAAATCCCTTCACTAAAAATTATTGATGACAAAACAATCGAATTTAGAACGAAAAAACCAGTTGATCCAAACATGATAAAAGAACAATTAGGTTCGAAATTTATGATTTTGCCGGAACATATTTTAGGTGACGTGGCTCCGGAGAATTTAGCTAAAGATCCGTTCATGCAAAAACCAACCGTTACAAATGGTCCATTTAAATTTGTTCAGCATAAAAAGGATCAATATGTAGAATATGAGAAAAATACGGATTATTATTTAGGCGAACCGGAACTGGATAAATTCTTCGTGAAAATTATGCCTGCTGCAAACTTGGTTGCCCAATTACAAACCGGTGAAATTCATATGAATGCCGCAGGCGGTATCGGTAAAATTGCCGTACAGGATTTTAAAACTGTTCAAGGTTTTGACAATGTCACAACAGAGACAAGCCCTACAATCGGATATCAGGTTATGATGTTTAATATGAAAAAAATCACCGATCCAAAAGTCCGCAAGGCAATGGCATATGCGATCAACCGTCAAAAAATTGTTGACCAGCTTCTACAAGGAAATGGTGAAATCGTCGATGGTCCGTACACATCTGTTAACCCATATTTGAACAAAGATATGGAAAACTACACGTACGATCCGGATAAAGCAAAACAATTACTTGAAGAAGCCGGTTGGGATTTAAGTACACCTATTAATTTGGTTGTTCCGATCGGTAACAAAGTCCGTGAGCAGTCCGCTGATCTTATTGCACAAGATTTAAAAGCAGTCGGACTAAATATCCAAACAACAACGTATGACTTCCCGACTATTATGTCTAAAGGTAAGGCGGGAGACTTTGATTTATTATTAATCGGATTTACAAATACAATTGATCCTGATGTCTCAAACAACTACTCTGTAAATGGTGCATACAATTTTATGGGATATGAAAATCCAAGAAATACGGAACTATTACAACAAGGACAAGCAGAAGCTGACTTGGAAAAACGGAAACAAATTTATGGCGAATTACAAGAAATTTGGAATGAAGACCTGCCTTCCTTCACTTTATACTCTGACTACGATTTTGCCGCAGTTTCTAAAAAAGTAGCAGTAGGAGAACCAAGAGTATTTGGTTGGCATTACGAGCTTTACAAATGGGCACTGCAAGGAGCTCAATAAGGTATATGTAAAAAAGAACAGGTGGATTCCTTATAAAAAAGGAATCCACCTGTTCTTTTTTCACTTGCTATATATTCAAGATTGATGGTTTTCTATTATATGCGTTTTTTTAAGTCCATAAAAATCTCCTTTATTTCGTAAGAAGTACCCTTCCTCAGAAAGGGTACTATGGATAGCGAGTTCAAGGTTAGGGAGGGAATGAATTTTGTTTAGCGACTACTCTGTTTGTACCCCATTTCTTCGTTTCTTAATTGGAGAAAGTGAGTTTTCCAGCCATCCCATTAGCAGGTCGCAGATTACTGCCATTAAAGCGGTTGGAATAGCTCCTGCCAAAATGATGGCCGTTCCGTTTGTTGCATTTGTTCCTCTGACAATAATATCACCTAACCCCCCTGCGCCGACAAATGTACCAATCGCAGTAATACCGATTGCCACAACTAATGCGGTTCTTAATCCCGCCATTATGACCGATAAAGACAACGGCAGTTCCACCATCCGCAGAACCTGGAGCCTCGTCATTCCCATTGCCCTGCCTGATTCTAAATAAAGCTGTTCAATACTGACAATCCCGGTATAAGTGTTGCGGATAATGGGCAATAAAGAGTAAAGAAATAACGAGAAAATTACCGTATTTGCTCCGAGCCCCATGACAAGCATTAACACAGAAAGCAAGGCAAGCGCCGGGATTGTTTGAATGACGTTTGTAATCGTAAAGATCCAAGCGCTCATTTTCCTGTATCGGGCACATATGACCCCGATCGGAATGCCGATGATTGCCGCAAAGATTACTCCGTATATCGACATTAAGAAATGCCGGAAAAATTCCGCCAACACATATGCTGAATTTTGTTCATAGTAGGTTAGTAATTGGTTTATAACTTCCAAGAGATTCACCTCATTTCATTTTTACTGAAAATAATTAATTTCTTGTAAAAATTCTTTTGCCACGATCGCCGGTTCTTTCAGTTTGCCGTCCACTTCATAATTTAACTCCTGCATTAATTCCGTATCAATCTTGCCGATTAATTTATTTATAACTTTATCTAATTGCGGATGTTTTTCTAAAATTGTCTCTGGAATAACAGGTGAACAATCATAAGGAGGGAAAAAGCGAAGATCGTCCTCTAATATTTTTAAATCATACGCTTTAATTCGCCCATCAGTAGAATAAGCAAGCACAATATCCATTTTTCCATTTTTCACAGTATCATACACAAGACCGATTTGCATAGGGAAGGTTTCACCAAAATGAATATCATAGGTATTTACAAACCCTTCATATCCATCGCCTTTTCTTTTTAACCAAGCATTGTCGACACCCAATTTTAAATCATCCTGATACTGCGTTAAATCGGAAATCTTTTCTAATTTCAATTCGTCTGCCACTTGTTTTGTCACCGTAAAAGCATACGTATTATCAAAACCGTAGGAATCATACCATTTATACTGAAATCGTTTTTTGAATTCTTCCTGGACGATTTGCATGGCTTTATTTGGATCGGTTTCCGCTTCCATAGCAAGTGTGCTTGTTAAATCTGTTCCGGTATAACGCGTTGCAGCAATATCGATATCGCCGCCTTCCATTGCCTGCTGCTGAACCATGTTCGATCCGAGATTTTTAATAATCGTTGTGTCGAGTTCTGTATCGTGTTCGATCAGTTGCGCAACGATATTGGCGATAATTTCCGATTCCGTAAAGCTTTGTGCGCCGACTTTAATTGTTTGCTCTGATGCTCCGCCAAGACCGGGCAATGAACAGGCAGTTAATAATAACGAACTGCTTATCAAGACTACTGTAATAATTCTTACTGGCAGATTTATTAGCTGTTTCAACGTTCATGAAACCTCCTTTATCCCTTGTAAACCTTTATTTGTCACTTTCTTTTCCGCTTTTGCTAAAAGAAAATCGATTAGAATCGCTAAAATCGTAACCGGGATTGCGCCGGCAATAATATAGGATGGTTGGTATAAGTTCAGCCCGATAAAAATATAGTCGCCGAGACCGCCGCCTCCGATAAACGCTGCTAAAGTTGCCCAGCCGATTAAATAAATGGTGGAGGTGCGAATACCAGCCATAATGACAGGAACTGCAAGGGGAAGTTCTACCAGACGGATTTGTTGCCAATTTGTCATCCCGATTCCTGTACCGGCTTCTTTTAAGTTTCTGTTGACGTTTCTCATCCCGGTATACGTATTACGCAAAATCGGCAGGACGGAATAGAAAAACAGCGCGACAATGGCAGGAATCTTTCCAATTCCAAGAAAAGGAATGAAAAAAGCCAAAATAGCCAGGCTAGGTAATGTTTGAATAATATTAACAATACCAATCACAAAGCCGGCACCTTTTTTCATTCTGGTCAGAATTACACCGAGAGGAATTGCCACAATAATGCCGAGAAAAACGGCAATGATGGAAATATATAAGTGTTCCCACGTTTTATAAAGCATTTCGATCCCATTCGTTTGTAAAAAATCGATTATTTGATTTATCATCATGTCACCTTCATCCATTTAAGTTGTTTGTAAGGATGCTGTTTCTCCCCAGATAGAGTCATACACAATGTCAACAAGGCTTGCTCTCGTTACAATCCCAACTAAATGATTGCTTTCGTCCACAACAGGAACATATTTGATGCCCCGTTTCAATATACGATGAACAGTATCGCGCAATAAAGTATCTGCCTGTACTTTAAACATTTCAGTGTGAATAATTTCCCGTACAGAGGCTGCTTTTTTGCGATTTTCATCGATAATTTCGACATCGATATACCCTTGTAAAATATTTTCTTCATCCACGACAAGTAAAGAATCAACACGATGCTGTTTCATTATTTGAATCGCTTCTGAAAGTGATTTGTCAGCTGTTATCGTAATTGGATTGCGATTCATGATTTGTTCAACCCGTTCCACTTCGGGAGCAGATTGAATCAATCGGTCTTTGCCAATAAATTCTTCGACAAATTCATTAGCAGGATGACGGAGGATTTCGTCAGGTGTACCAATTTGGACGATTTCACCCGCTTTTAAAATGACAATTCGATCGGCAAGTTTAATCGCTTCATCCATATCATGGGTGACAAATACAATGGTCTTATGGAGTGTTTTTTGCAGCTTGATAAATTCTTCCTGCAGAGAATCCCGTGTAATAGGATCCAACGCACCAAATGGCTCATCCATTAAAATAAGGGGAGGGTCTGCTGCTAAGGCGCGCAGTACACCAATTCTTTGCTGCTGTCCGCCACTTAATTCATGCGGGTAACGATGCAAATACTCCGGACCCATATTGACAAGCGTTAAAAGTTCTTTTGCGCGTTCGATCCGTTTTTCCTCCGGCCACTTCAATAGCTTTGGAATAAGGGCAATGTTTTGTGCAATCGTCATATGGGGGAATAGTCCGATATGTTGGATGACATAGCCGATTTTCCTGCGTAAGGCTACCGGGTCTTTATCTAAAATATTTTCTCCTTCGATTAATATCCTCCCGGAAGAGGGTTCAATCAAACGATTGATCATTTTCATTGTTGTTGTCTTTCCGCACCCGCTTGGTCCGATTAAACAGATAAATTCTCCTTTTTCAATCGCTAAATCAATATTACTGACTGCTTTTTTTCCTCCTTTGTAAACTTTTGAAACATTCTCCAGTCTTAACAACTGTCTGCACCTCCAATATAAGGATAACTATTATTATAGTATAAAAAATATATATTATAAACTTTATAAAGTTGATATATTGTACAAATAAATCATAATTGTCTAATGATAGCTGGCCTATCCTTAGTAATTCTCTTAATTCCCCCTTTATGCTTTGTATTACCCCATTTCATCTCATAAAAAAATATGGTATATTGGCATGAGTAGCAGTGTATTAAAGAGGTGATAACCTTTGGATGAAAAAACAATTGATATTATTGAGCAGGTAAAAGAACATATTATCGAGAAAATTGCCGAGAATATGAATGCTTTTGGTATGCCGTCTACGGTTGGAAGAGTACTGGGCATTATATACATGAATCGCAAGCCAATGACACTTGCAGAGCTCTCGGAGGCAACGGGAATGAGCAAGACAAGAATGAGTCAGGTTGTTCGTGAGATGGTCGATGCAAATATTGCCGAGAAAGTATTTGAAAAGGGTGTTCGCAAAGATATTTATGATGTCGAACAGGATTATTATCAAACATTTATCTCATTATTTACCGCGAATTGGCGAAAAGTAGTGAGCAAAAATAAACTTGTGCAAAAAAAATGGCGTAAAGAACTGCAGCAGGCTTTAGAGAATGACGATTTGACACCGGAATTAGAAGCAAAGATTTACGAATTATTACAGGAAACAGAGGAATGGATGAATTATTATAATTGGCTAAGTCGCGTAATCGAATTTTTTGAAAGTGAAGAAGTGTTTAAGCATATCCCTAAAATTGAAGAAAAAGGTGGAAACTGAAAAATTCTCTCCCGCATTAAGAGACTGCCGCCCATGAAAGAAATCTTCAATAATATATAGAATGTATCAGACCAGTCTCTCTTTTAAAGAAAATGAGAAAGAACAAATAGAAACGAAGTGGAATATTAACAAGGGAGAAGGTACCGGGATGGCAAGGAAGATAAATCGCATTTTAGAAGTGCTGATGCCATATTTGGCTCCGTCCAGCTTAATCATTGGAATTCTCATAGGGGAATGGCTACAACAGTTTATTTTTTTGATTCCGTGGATATTTGCCATCATGACTTTCTCTGGAAGTCTGGGACTAAGGTTTTCGCAGCTGAAAAATGTGGTTTGGCACCCGCGTCCGGTCCTACTGGCGATTTTTTTATTACATATATTAATGCCACTATGGGCGTGGGGAATCGGCCATTTTCTTTTTACAAATGTATATATTGCAATTGGTTACATTATTGCGACAATCATTCCAACCGGGATTACAAGCTTTGTTTGGGTTGTCATTTTTAAAGGGAACAAACCGTTATGCCTGGCGATTATTTTAGTCGACACGTTATTGTCACCGCTGATTGTTCCGTGGAGCTTATCACTTATCGTTGGTGAACAGGTGGAGATTGACACAACGGCACTTATGCTGGATTTATTTTTCATGATTGTGTTGCCATCTTTCATTGGGATGCTCTGGAATGATCTTTCCAAAGGAAAAGTAGAAAAAATGATCGCGCCAAAATTAGCGCCATTTTCAAAAATCGGCATTGCCATTATTGTGTTGATTAATGGAGGAATGATTTCTCCATATTTGAAAAATTTCTCCTTGGAAATATTATTTATTATTTGCTGTGTTTTTGTGCTTTCTTGTTCCGGTTATCTTTTTAGTTATTTGATTAGTAAGTGGCTGTTAAAAAAGGATCAGGAAGTAATGACGCTTGTTTTTAGCGGCGGGATGCGCAATATTAGCTCCGGTGCCGTAATTGCATCCAGCTATTTTCCTGCAGCAACGGTGCTGCCTGTTGTTTTTGGCATGCTGTTTCAACAGATATTGGCTTTTAACTTTGGAAAATTCGCGCAAAGGCGTCTCGAACGGCAGCATCAGAAGCATGAATAACATAAGAGCTGCTAGATAAAGACAATTTCTGTCTTTATCTAGCAGCTTTTAGTTGTTTGCATAATCGAATTGGACAGTGGAAGATCTTTATCTTTTCATGCATGGGATTTTTTAATCAGGTGGGGAAGAGTTCCCGATTCCCTACATGAATTCCCGAGTTCCTAAAGCTTGCTGAAAATCATTCACTTTAGCCTGACAAAATTCGTATTTGAAAGCTTTTCAACCTTCTCTAATGCCTTCGAAAAATCCTCAATTAAGTCATCGGCATTCTCCAGGCCAACGGATAACCTTAACAAACTGTCAGAAATTCCGCGTTGCAGTCTTTCTTCCTTTGGCATGGCGGCATGGGACATTTTTGCCGGATAAGAAAGAATCGATTCCACTGCACCTAAGCTGACAGCAAATACGGGGATCGTTGTATGATCGACAAAGGTGTGCAGGGCAGCTTCGTTTTCTAAAGCAAAAGAGAGGACTGCACCGCCATTTGCGGCCTGTTTGTGTTGCAACGTCACATGAGGGTGCGACGGTAGCCCCGGATAATAAACTTTTTTCACAAGTGGATGCTGCTCAAGAAATGCTGCGATTTTTTCTGCGCTTTTTACAGATTGATTGAGACGGACCTGCAAGGTTTTTAACCCCCTTAACACCAACCAGCAATCTTGCACACCGAGCACCGCACCAAAAGCATTTTGCAAAAAGTAAAGACGTTCCGCTAATACCGGATCCTTTACAACGGCAAGGCCGGCAAGAACATCACTGTGACCGGCCAAAAATTTCGTCGCACTATGGAGGACAATATCCGCTCCTAGTAAAAGCGGCTTTTGAATAGCCGGTGTTAAAAAGGTATTATCGACAAAGGTGAGGGCATGATGTTTTTTTGCTAGCCTGCTTACTGCTTCAATATCGGTAACCTTTAATAATGGATTGGAAGGGGTCTCTATATACAGCACTTTAGTATTTGCCTGAATTGCTTTTTCCACAGCGTGAAGATCTGTCATATCGACGAAGGTATGGCTGATGCCAAAACGGGTTAATACCTCTGTTACCATGCGGAATGTTCCGCCGTATACATCCTCCGAAATTACAACATGATCGTCCTGTGAAAGCAGGAGAAATGCAGTGGAAATGGCGGCCATGCCTGATGAAAACGCAAAGCCTCTTGTGCCTTCTTCCAGCTCAGCAATCACATCTTCCAATGCTTCCCTTGTCGGATTCGAACTGCGGCTGTAATCATATTTGCCAAACTGATCAATATGCTCCTGATGAAACGTCGAAGCGTGCTGGATCGGGACGCTTACAGCACCGGTATTGCGGTCGATTTTATGTTTGTTATGCAATAATTTTGTTTCAAAATAGTAGTCTTTACTCATAAATAACACTCTCCTTTTGGACAATTGCTAAAGCCTGGTCTAAATCGGCAATTAAATCGCCGACATCTTCAATCCCGACTGAAAACCGCAGCAGCCGGTTGCAGACACCGTTTTTAATGCGGATTTCTTCCGGAATATCGGCATGTGTCTGTGTGGCGGGATAGGGAATAAAGCTTTCCACGCCGCCGAGACTTTCTGCAAAAGAGATGACAGATAGTGCTTGTAAAAACGGATTAACCCATTCTTCTTTTAACAGCCGGAAACTAAGCATGCCGCCTTTTCCCGGGTAAAGCACATCCGTAATCGCTTGATGTCCGTTAAGGTATTCTACTATTTTTACGGCATTTTTTTCATGACGTTCAAGCCGTAGAGCAAGAGTTTTCATTCCTCGTATCAGCAGCCATGAATCAAATGGGCTGAGTACAGCACCGGCTCCGTTATGATGTTTTGCTAGTGCTTGGCAAAGTTCCTTACCTTTTGCCACTATTAATCCTGCTAAAACGTCATTATGGCCGCCTAAATATTTCGTCGCACTATGTATGACAATATCAGCGCCGAGAGAAATTGGTTGTTGCAGGAGCGGAGTATAAAACGTATTGTCGACAATCAGTAACAGCTCGTGCTTTTTTGCCACCTTTGCTATAGCTGCAATATCAGCTGTCTCCATCAGCGGGTTTGTCGGCGTTTCCAGGAAAATGGCTTTTGTCTGCGGGGAAATATTTTCTTCGATCTCATAAATGGCACTCGTATTGACGTAACAACATCGAAGGCCCCATTTATGATAATTTTCTTCCAGCAGGCGGTAGGTGCCGCCGTATAAATCACGCGATACTATCCATTCATCTCCCGATTGAAATAAAGCAAGCACGGTTAAAATTGCAGCCATTCCGGAACTGCAAGCAAATCCCTGATCCCCGTTTTCTAATTCGGCAATCGCTTTTTCTAAAATTGCTCTTGTCGGATTACCGGTCCGAGTGTAATCATAGCCGGTCGACTGCCCGATTCCTTCGTGGCGGTATGCTGTTGAAAAATAAACGGGAGGATTTACCGTTCCTGTTGCTGTTTCGCTTCGGTTTCCAATTTGTGCAAGCTTTGTATCCACTTTGTACATATTCTGACACTCCTTTAATAAAGTAGCGGGAAGGGAGGAGGGGCAAACTAAAAAGCCTTCTTCCAAAATAAGAAGAAGGCTTGGTATCAACATTTTAAGCTTCTTCTTATCTTCCAAGCTTTGATAAGCTTGATGGAATTAGCACCTTTTCAATAAAATAAATTATTGAAGGTTGCTGAGGCGTCTTCGGGCCATTCCCTCGACCTCTCTCGATAAGATCATATTATTCTATACACTTTACTATAAAATTTAGAAAACTGCAATCATTTTTTATTTTTTCATATTGAAAGGATTTTAATTAATAGATGAACCGACAACCGCACTTGATGTAACGATTCAAGCTCAAATTCTTGATTTAATAAAATCCTTAAAAGTGGAAAATTGAATATCCTCTATAAGTCACAAAGCTGACAAAAACAACAAATAGGTTCATTTCGTTTTGTGATAAAATAGAAACAGGTCGATTTTTTAATGGGAGTCATTAATGATATTGCGAAAGTTTCATTGGAAAAAGAAGATTTTCATTTGGGCGGTATTATTAGTCCTTCTTATTGGATTTTGTTATTGGCAAAACAACGATATTGTTGTTACAAATATAGAATATAAAAACGAAAAAATCCCACAGGAATTTGACGGCTATAAAATACTCCATGTTTCTGATTTACATAATAAGGAGTTTGGCAGCAACCAGGCAAGACTGGTTAAACATACACAGGAGATTTCTCCCGATATAATTGTCATAACCGGAGATCTGATTGACAGTAATAGGACGGATCTCGATATTGCAATGGCATATATTGAACAAGCTGTCGAAATTGCTCCTGTGTATTTTGTTTCCGGTAATCATGAAAAGTATTCAGGTGTTTATGCTGAGTTATCGGATAAGCTTAAGCAAGCCGGAGTTATCATGATGGATGATAATGAATTGATTTTAAAAAGGAAGGAAAAAGTAATTAGTTTATTCGGATTAAAAGATATTTCCTTTAACGGGATAGATGATTTTACACAAAAACTGCAAAACATGAAAAGCGATTTTTTTTCCATTTTGTTATCGCACAGACCGGAACTGCTTGATCTGTATGCTCGTCAACATGTCGATCTCGTTTTTTCCGGACACGCCCATGGTGGCCAATTCAGACTTCCTTTCATTGGTGGTCTCATTGCACCGGATCAGGGTTTTTTTCCAAAAATAACAGCCGGCTCCTATAAAAACAGGGACACGACAATAATTGTCAGCAGGGGATTAGGAAACAGCGTCGTCCCCATAAGAATTTTTAACAGACCGGAATTAGTGACTGTTACACTACGATCACACTAAAGGAGGTGAAACAGTTGACTGTGAAAGAAAAAGTAATAGAAACGATGAAGTCTGCCGGAAAACCTGTCAGTGCTGGTGAAGTGGAGAAGCTCTCAGGTCTAGATCGAAAAGAAATAGATAAAGCTTTTAAAGAGCTTAAAAAAGAGCAGGCCATCGTTTCACCGGTTCGATGCAAATGGGAACCGGTAAAATAGTGTTTTCTGCCTCATAAGCGAACTTGTAATATTTTCATGCAAAACAGGATTGAAACGTAGTTATTCAATTTTCAGAAATAATCAGAAATATTTTTTCGGAAACCGTGGAGTTAAAAAACTTCACGGTTTTTGGCTTTTTATGCTGATAAAAATCTTATTT
>JAGKQJ010000083.1 GCA_017898095.1 Bacillaceae bacterium Marseille-Q3522
ATATATTAAAATGACTGTAAAAATAAAAAAGTGCAACCTTGCAGATTCACGCAAACTTCAAGAAATTAGTTATCAAACATTTAATGAGACATTTAAGCATCAGAATTCACCTGAAAATATGAATGACTATTTGGAAAGGGCATTTAACTTACAACAATTAGAAAAAGAATTATCCAATACTTCTTCGCAATTCTTTTTTGTTTTTTTTAATAATGAAGTCTCTGGGTATTTAAAGGTCAATACTAATGATGCTCAGTCTGAAGGAATGGGTGATGAATCACTGGAAATCGAGAGGATTTATATAAAGAACAAATTTCAAAAACAGGGGCTTGGTAAATATCTGCTAAATAAAGCAATAGAAATTGCGATGGAACGTAATAAAAAGAAAATCTGGCTAGGCGTATGGGAAAAAATGAAAATGCTATTGCTTTTTATAAAAAAAGGGGGTTTGTTCAAACTGAATCCCACTCTTTTTATATGGGTGATGAAGAACAAATGGACTTTATAATGACAAAAACACTCAATAAAAGTCATATCTAATTGAATGAACGGGGGGCTTTACTTTCATAACGATCTTCCACAAGCTGGCGCTTTCATTGAATAAAAAGGAGAATACATATTAGTCATAGATTTTTCTCAGCAAATTATACTGCTTTATTAGAGAAAAATGAGCAATGCTAATTTTTTCATATTATAATAATCTTAAAAGACTTTAGAAAATTATGAAGCTTGGAGGGAAGAAGATGCCGTATTTTACATTAAAGGATGAAACAAAATTATTTTATGAAGAGAAAGGGAGTGGGACTTCCGTCATATTCCTTCATGGCGTGTGGTAATTTCAACATCTCTTCACTCTGTAAACTTTCCAGAAAACATGAAATTGCGTTGGATTTGGCATTACCGCCGAAATGGGGAGAAGCCGATGACTCCGATGTGATCTTTGCTGACATCAAATTGCCGTTCAGCCAATGGATAGCAGTTTTAAAGTATTCAAGTGGAATACGAATCAAGTCTTTTGGAAGACCTTTAACACCAAAGTAAGCTAATGCAAATGCAGCATAACCTTGAGAAGCAAGTAGTGCGGCACCATGCTCATTCGTACTTCTTAATTTGGACTCCTATCAGTTCACTTATTTGAATTTCATCTCTTTTCTCAACTAGACATCATATTATTTTAAAAAACCGTATAAGTATTTACTATACCTCATTTTTCTGAGTGGGCTTAATGTAAAAATTTACCACATCGAAAAAACAGCAATTTTGCAAATCTCCTGCAGCCCTTGATATGGAAGGACGGCAGTTCTCTCGCAACCCGGTTAAACAGCAAAGGTCTGCCACAGTTTTGTCATATAATTCAAATATTTTCATTATTCCTATTTTCAAATAAGATAAAAAATTGTATACTATGAAAACAGCATCCAAAAAATAGTTTCATACATAAACTGAACGTTCCAGCATGATAAAACTATTTTCTGAGAATTTACTATCTTTTCCTTGTCAAGTCATCGAGTGATCGCAACTTAAAGGAAGGAGGAAAATGGTGGGAGATCCAGTTCTGGAAATTAAAAATTTACAAACGAGTTTTATTACAGATGATGGCGTGATTCCAGTTGTAAACAATATTGATTTTTCTGTCGGCCGTAAAGAAATCATCGGAATAGTCGGTGAATCGGGCTGTGGTAAGAGTGTGACTTCTCTCTCTATCATGGGGTTAATTCCCACAAATACCGGAAAAGTCGAGGGTGAAATTCTTTTTGAAGGCAATAATCTTGTAGGCGCTTCCGAAAAAAAGATGAGAAGCATCCGCGGAAATGACATTGCTATGATTTTTCAGGAACCAATGACCAGCTTAAATCCGGTATTTACCATTGGCGAACAGCTGATCGAGTCAATCAAAATTCACCGGAAATGGCCGAAGAAGAAAGCAAAAGAACAGGCAATACAGATGTTAAAAAAAGTCGGATTGCCGCGTGCCGAGCAGTTGATAAAGGAATACCCCCATCAGTTATCCGGTGGTATGAGACAGCGGGTTATGATTGCGATGGCAATGATTTGTGAGCCAAGACTATTAATAGCCGATGAACCTACGACAGCACTGGATGTAACGATCCAGGCACAAATCCTGGATTTGATGAAACAGTTAAACCGGGAAACGGACACTTCGATCATCATGATTACCCATGATTTAGGTGTAGTAGCGGAAATGTGTCAAAGGATTATCGTCATGTACAGCGGAAAAATCGTGGAAGAAGCAGATGTGCGGACGATTTTTAAACAGCCGAAACATCCGTATACGATCGGCTTAATTCAATCTGTACCGGATATGCGAGTTAAAAAAGAGCAATTGTATTCGATACCGGGGCACGTTCCGAAACCGGGGTCGATAAAAGAGGGCTGTCCCTTTGCACCGCGTTGCCCGCACGCCAACGATCGTTGCTTAACAGAAACACCGGATTTAACCGTTTTAGAGAGTGGACAGAAGGTTCGATGCTGGTTGTATGAAGATGGGAAGGAAGGGCAGATTCATGACAGAACCACTCTTAAAAATTGAACATTTAAAAAAGAACTTCCCAATCCGCGCAGGAGTATTTGGCAAAAAGATTGGTGATGTAAAGGCTGTGGATGATGTTTCCTTTTCAATTAAAAAAGGAGAGACGCTCGGACTTGTCGGGGAAAGCGGCTGCGGGAAGTCAACAACCGGACGGATGCTGTTACGGCTGCTTGAACCAAGTGAAGGAAAAATTATTTTCGAAGGAAAAGATGTAACCGGGCTTTCGAAACGGGAAATAAGAAAACTACGCGGCCAGATGCAAATGATTTTTCAGGATCCATTTGCTTCCTTAAATCCGAGACACACTGTAGAAAGAATTTTAGAAGAACCATTAATTGTCCATGGGATAAAGGATAAAGAAGTTCGTAAAAAAAAGGTTCGTGAATTATTGGAGGTTGTCGGCTTAAACAGCTATCATGCGAATCGCTATCCGCATCAGTTCAGCGGCGGGCAGCGCCAGCGGATCGGGATTGCCCGGGCATTAAGCTTAAATCCAAAGCTGATAATTGCTGATGAGCCGGTTTCTGCGCTTGATGTTTCGATTCAGGCACAGGTATTGAACTTAATGAAAGATTTACAAAAAAAGTATGATTTGACTTATTTATTTATTGCCCATGATTTAGGCGTTGTGAGACATATTAGTGACCGGGTCGGAGTGATGTATCTCGGACGTTTAGTCGAACTGGCAGACAGCGAAGAGCTGTACCAAAATCCCGAGCATCCATATACGAAAGCACTGCTTTCAGCTGTTCCAATCGCGGATGTCGACTATAAAAAAGAGAGAATTGTTCTCCAAGGAGATGTTCCAAGTCCGGCAAATCCGCCGTCAGGTTGTTCTTTTCATACAAGATGTCCATTGGCTTTTGAAAAATGTTCACTGGAAAGACCTGTTTTAAAAGAGGTAAAACCAGGTCATTTTGCTGCCTGTCATCTTCATGATGACCAAACAAATTAACAATCTATTTTTAGGGGGAAAGTAAAATGAGGAAAAAATTAACCGGTTTACTCGCTTTTATTCTGGTACTATCGATGGCGTTAATCGGCTGCTCATCTTCCGGCTCAGGCGGGGAAGGCGGCAGTAATGAAGCAGGCGGCGTATTAGTGTACGGGCGCGGCGGAGATGCTGTCAAGCTTGATCCTGCAACCGTAACGGATGGAGAATCGATGATTGTCGCGAAACAAATTTTTGAAACATTAGTAGCTTATAAGAAAGATTCAACCGAAATTGAGCCGGCACTGGCAAAATCATGGAAGGTTTCGGACGATGGATTAACGTATACGTTTGAACTTCAAGAAGGCGTTAAATTCCATGACGGATCAGATTTTAATGCAGAAGCTGTTGCTTACAATTTTGACCGCTGGGCAAACGGCGATGTAGAAACATTCCCTTATTATCAGTCACAGTTTGGCGGCTATAAAGGGGAAGAATCTGCCGTTATTAAAGAAGTAAAGGCAGTCGATGATCTTACTGTTGAATTCACCTTATTCAGACCGCAGGCACCATTTTTGAAAAATTTAGCCATGACTCCATTTGCGATTTCCAGCCCGGATGCGATCGAAGAATACGGAGACAAGTATATTGAAAAACCTGTCGGAACCGGTCCATTCAAGTTCCAGGAATGGAAGCGGAACGATACAATTACCGTTGTGAAAAACGAAGACTATTGGAAAGAAGGACTTCCGAAACTTGACACGGTGATTTTAAAAGTGATTAAAGATAACGCTGCCCGCCTAAATGCATTAATAAAAGGGGAAGTGGACTTAATTGACGGTGTGAATCCAAGTGATATCGGAAAAGTGGAGTCCGACGACAGTTTGCAGCTATTCGAAAGACCTTCCATGAATATCGGTTTTCTGGGCTTTAATGTGGAAACGCCCCCCTTTGATAATCCAAAAGTCCGTCAGGCAATCAGCCATGCGGTCAACAAGGAAGCCTTGATTGAGAATTTCTATGAAGGTACGGCGCAGCCGGCGAAAAACCCGATGCCGCCGTCTATCAACGGTTATAACGATGATATTGAGGATTATGACTATGACTTGGATAAGGCAAAGCAACTGCTTACCGAAGCAGGTTATCCAAATGGATTTAGTGTTGATTTTTGGACGATGCCGGTTGTCCGCCCTTACATGCCAAACGGGCAAAAAGTAGCTGAGGCTCTGCAGGCGGATTTTGAAAAAATCGGTATTCAAACAAATATTGTCACATTTGAATGGGGCACCTATTTAGAGAAACTGGCAAACGGCGAAGGTCCAATGTATATTTCCGGTTGGACCGGTGATAATGGGGATGCCGATAACTTCTTATATGCGCTGTTAGATAAAGATGCAATCGGGTCAAATAACTATTCCTATTATGCAAACGAAGAAGTGCATGAACTGTTAATTAACGCACAAACAGAAACTGAAGAAGCGGCGCGTAATGATTACTACAAACAGGCGCAAGAAATTATTCATAATGATGCACCGTGGGTGCCAATTGCACACTCGATCCCGCAAATGGCAGGGAAGAGCACAATTAAAGGATTCGTTCCGCACCCGACCGGTTCACAAAGCTTTGTTGATGTAACGTTAGATTAAAAGAACTTCCTTCAGCGGGGATATGCGAGAGGCACTCGCTGAAGGAGGCTTGACTTTAGTTTGAATTTTGCTTTAGGGTTTATGATCCCGCCTGCAGGGTGGGATTTTTCCATCAAAAAAAAAGTATTTTTTAGCTGTTTCATAGAATTGATCATCGGGAATGTTCGTAAAGTCACCGGCATTCACGTTATTTGTGAAATCGCTACTTTTGAACATATCCTTATAAAGGAAGGAGTGGAAGAGGAAATTGGTTTCCTATACCATCCGCCGTTTGCTGTTGTTAATACCTGTACTCTTAGGAATGGTCATCATTGTTTTTTCATTAATTCATGCGATTCCCGGAGATCCGGCACAACAAATTTTAGGACAACTTGCAACAAAGGAAGCTGTTGCCGACTTAAATGCGCAATTAGGGCTGGACAAGCCCCTTCCGCTGCAATTTTTTGACTATATAAAAGATTTAGTTACAGGAGATTTAGGAACTTCATTAAAAACGCAGACGCCAATAAATGAAGAAATTTGGCCTTATTTTGGGGCAACGGTTGAATTGGCGTTTGTTGCGATGATCATTGCGATTTTTGTAGGCGTAAATGCCGGGATTGTATCTGCCTGGTATCAAAACTCCTGGTTTGATTATGTTGTCATGTTGATTGCCCTGATCGGAGTTTCGATGCCGATTTTCTGGCTCGGCTTAATGGAACAATACGTTTTCTCGCTTCATCTCGATTTACTGCCGACAACCGGGCGCTCGGATATTCGCAACCCTGTTGATGCAATTACGAATTTGTATTTAATTGATACGTTAATACAGGGAAGATTTGATCAATTTATCGAGGTCGTGAGGCATTTAGTGCTGCCAGGAATTGCTCTTGCCACAATTCCGACTGCGATCATTGCCCGGATTACAAGATCAAGCATGCTGGAAGTGATGCGTTCTGATTATATTCGCACTGCAAGAGCAAAGGGCATGAAAATGTTTTGGGTCGTCTATAAGCATTCCTTAAAAAATGCTTTTATACCGGTGTTAACCGTCATAGGCATGCAGACAGGGCTGTTACTGGGAGGCGCGATTCTGACGGAAACGATTTTCGGCTGGCCGGGAATTGGAACGTATATTTACGATGCGATTCAGTTTCGTGACTATCCTGTCATTCAGTCCGGAATTCTGATACTCGCACTAGTATTTGTCATTATAAATTTAATCGTGGATTTATTATATGCCGCATTTGATCCGCGAATTAAGTATCGATAGGGGGGTTATCAATGGCGGAACTTTCAACAAATGTATCACAAAAGACAGCAGTTGAAGAGCAATTGATCTCTCCGTGGAAAGAAGGCTGGAAAAATTTCAGGAAAAATAAGGCTGCATTAATTGGACTTGGGATCGTCATTTTCTTTATTCTGCTTGCGATTTTGGCTGACTTTATTGCGCCTTACGGTTATAAAGAGACACAACTGGGAGACAAGCATCTTCCGCCTTCAGCGGCACATTGGTTTGGAACCGATGATTTTGGCAGGGATATTCTTAGCCGTGTTATTTACGGAGCAAGAATTTCTCTATCTGTTGGATTCTTTTCTGTTGTCGGATCAGCGATTGCCGGTTCCTTTCTCGGGATTATTGCCGGTTATTACGGGCGCTGGATTGACGGGATTATCTCCCGTATTTTTGATATTCTTCTTGCTTTTCCAAGCATTCTACTCGCGATTGCGATTGTGGCAATGCTTGGCCCGTCTTTACAAAATGCCTTAATCGCGATTGCGATTATCAATATCCCAAGCTTTGGCCGCTTGGTGCGCTCGAAAGTCTTGTCGGTTAAAGAGGAGGAATATATCACTGCGGCAAAAGCAATCGGTATGGGGGACGCAAGGATATTATTGTTTCATGTTTTTCCGAACAGTATGGCACCAATCATTGTCCAGGGCTCGCTGGCAATTGCAAGTGCGATTATCGAAGCGGCTGCATTAGGCTTTTTGGGACTGGGGGCGCAGCCCCCGACACCGGAATGGGGGAAAATGCTCTCCGATTCACGAGATTTTATTTTAGATGCACCTTGGACCGTTTTCTTTCCTGGAATTGCCATTATGCTCACGGTACTCGGTTTTAACTTAATCGGGGACGGTCTGCGTGATGCGATGGATCCGCGAATGAAAAACTAAACACACATGATCCGCCGGGGATAAAATATTATTTATATATCAAAAAACTGCGGGAAATTATTTTTTTCCCGCAGTTTTTTTCATGAAGTCTTTCCGTATCGAAATTGTCATGATAAGCCGCTTTGCAGACCCGGAGCAAAAAACGAATACATGAAGGAAGCGTTATGCAAAGTATTTGGCAGGAAGTCTCTCCCCTCTAAACGGGATGATTGCAAGCTTCCGCTTCAAAATGTTGAACGAAAACGTATATAATGGCTCATTGGCTGCTTAAGGCACCATATTTCCGGCCGCTTTATAAATTTGATACCATTCTTCTCTGGTCAAAGGAAGATCAGCCCCGTTGCAAGACTCTTTCAACCGTTTTTCATTTGTTGTTCCGAGTACAACTTGAATGTTTGCCGGATGGCGGGTAATCCAAGCCGTTGCGATGGCATTGCTTGTTACACCATATTTGCCGGCAATATGATCCAACACCTTGTTTAATTCCGGAAAATGTTCCAAATCACCAATAAACGGGCCTTTAAAGAAGCCGGTTTGATAAGGGGACCAGGCCTGGATCGTAATATCATGAAGACGGCAATATTCTAATATACTGCTGTCACGATTGACGGACTGGTCGATTTTCATATTCAAAGCGACACCGGAATCAATAAGCGGTGTATGGGCGACACTTAATTGAAGTTGATTGATAATCAGCTTTTGCTTGATGTATTTTTGCAGCAATTCAATTTGTGCCGGATTATGGTTCGATACACCAAAGTATTTTACTTTTCCGCTTGTATGTAATTCGTCAAAAGCCTCAGCTACTTCTTCCGGTTCCATTAACGGATCGGGGCGGTGAAGCAGCAAGAAATCGAGATAATCTGTTTGTAACCGCTTTAAAATTCCGTCAACAGATTCGAGAATATGGTTTTTGGAAAAGTCATAATAGTTTCCTTCCCGGTGAATGCCGCATTTGCTTTGCAAAATCATTTTTTCACGGATGCCGGCATTCATTTGCACTGCTTTTGCAAATAATTCTTCACACTGTCCGTTCCCATAAATATCGGCATGGTCGAAAAAATTAATGCCTTCCTCCATAGCTGCGCGGATTAATTTTTCTGCTTCCGGAAGAGGGAGCTGAATCAAGCGCATATTTCCCATGATCACATTCGAAACTTTTAAATCCGTATTGGCAATTTGAAAGTATTTCATGAATAAAGCCCTCCCTGTTTGATAGATCATTCCATTATCATCATAAACCAAAAAAGCTGCTATATGCCAAACAAATGTGTCAAAAATGGTATAATGTACGTACAAAAATGGAAAACAACATAATATATTCCATTTCCATTTTGATAGTAGTAATAATCCTCCCTCTAAAATGTTAAATTAACTTTTCTAAAAATCCTCGCTTTATAAGACTTTTTTCCTAAAAACAAATGATCATTCGCTATAAGACATCTTATCACAATCCCTTTAAAAACGATATTAGAGAGAGAGTGGACAGATTATGTCCGGGTATTTCGATATAGTAAGATTGAATTATTTTTGTGAAAAAGGTGAGTTCATTGATAAGGGAAAGTAACAAAACAGAAAGGCTTTTTTTTCTTTATGACAAATTAATGCTGGGAGAAACGGTAAATAAAAAAGAAGAAGCTGCCCGCTTCAATGTGCATGAACGTTCGATACGGAGGGATATTGATGACATCAAATATTATCTGGCAAGATTTTATGAAAAACAAGATATACAGTATAGTCCGCCTGATAATGGTTATATTTTAGCAGAAGATAATCGAATACGTTTACAACTTGGGGAAATATTCATCCTTTTGAAAGTGATTGGCGACAGCGGGATATTGGCCAGAGAAGAAATGAAATTATTATTTCACAAATTAACGGTTCATTTTCATGACGTACATTTGGTTAAAAAATTGTTGCAGGAAGAACTGGCTAAATATAAGCCGGTAAAAATATCGTACTCACTGCTTTCACTTGTTGAGTCGGCGATTAGGGCAATTGACCAAAAAAAGATTGTCTACTTTTACAATGAAAGGAAGGAAGAAGCCGGAATGATCTTTCCAGTTGGATTAGCTTATAAGGAAAGGCACTTTTTCCTTGCCGGTTATGAAAAAGAAGAGCACATAAAAGCACACAAGTTCCCGAACGCGTATCTTCTTGACGACAACGTACAGATCAAGACAGGTAAAAAAGGCTTTCAATTACCTCTGTCGTACGGGTTTGATGAGGAGGCTTTTCGGAAAACATGTATACCGGAAACAATCAACGAGTGAAATATGGCTATGTGCAGGGGATAGGTAAAATGAAATGGAAAGTAAATCCAAAATACATAGAAATAACACCAACACTGAGATTATTGTTTTGTAAATTCGGGAAAAAATTTAAATCTGTTTCTACTGTGCAAGAGTTGCGGGAAATGAGTACGGATAAGAAATTTCTGCCGTTTTTTGATGAAAAACAACAGGTGTATGTGATAGTTGATTATGAACATTTTACGTTAACAATTGAAAAAATACCGGACTGCGAAGTGAAATAATCGAGAAAACGAAGCTTTCCACGTCGAAGGGGAAGTTACGCGACTTCCCGGATTGCAAAGTAATTCTTAATAGCACTGTCACGACGTATAAAGCTTCATTCTTATTTTTGGAGCAGGAAAATAAGAAAAAGAACCAGGTGGAGACTCTTTCTCCATCTGGTTGGAAAATTAATATTGAAATCAACGTACTTTTATGTTTGGAAAAAATTTCATCCGATGCTTCTTCGTGGGTATCATTGACCCAGTTATGTCAGTTGAAGTGAGAACTCCGTTCCTATTTCCATTTTTATCGCAGATTAAGGGGCAGTAATACCCCCACCTCAAAAATGGAGGTGATACCAGTCATTTTAGGTGGGGGATAAACTGCCCCTAAAAGCCCGATTGGTGAAATAAGAATTTTCTTTGGGCTTCAGCCCTTAGAAAATTCAATCAGGCTCTGCGTGACTAACCATCAGTGGGGGATGAAGGCCGACTAAGACCGCAACGTCCTGTTGCAACGTTGGCACTAGTACGTCCTGTACGTCGAAAAACCCCCACTGATGGAAGTTTCACTTTATCTTTTTTACGCTAAAATTTGTTCAATCTTGTCCAATGTCTCCTGATGTAACGCAACTCCAGATGCTTTTACATTTTCTTCGATTTGTTCCGGGCGGCTTGCACCGATTAATGTGCTGGCTACATTAGGCTGCCGCAGGATCCATGCTAATGCAAGCTGTGACACAGTGAGATTTTCTTCGGCTGCAATTCCCTTTAATTGTTCTACCTTGTCAAGATTTTCGTCTGTCAGCAGCCTCGATACACGGGTATTTTCTTGTGCAGCCCGGCTATCTTTTGGAGGAATTTCTCCTTTTTTATATTTTCCCGTAAGGACTCCTTGTGCCAGCGGCGAAAAGACAACCTGAGCAATTCCATGCTTTTCACAAACAGGAATCACTTCTTTTTCGATATTACGGTGCAACATGCTGTAGTTCGGCTGATTCACAACGATCCGGTCGAGCAGCTTCTTATCTGCCAGATGCACGGCTTCTGTCATTTGTTCTGCTGTCCATTCGCTCACACCGACATAAAGGACTTTTCCTTGGCGGACGAGGTCATCAAGGGCACGCAGTGTTTCTTCCAGCGGTGTTTCCGTGTCGTAGCGGTGGCAATAATAAATATCCACATAATCCAGTCCGAGCCGTTTTAAGCTTGCATTGCATTGTTCAATAATATGCTTGCGTGACAGACCGTGGTCATTTGGCCCGTCTCCCATTTTTCCAAACACTTTGGTTGCTAAAACGTACGAGCTGCGCGGATATTTGCGCAGTGCCTTTCCAACGACTTTTTCTGCTTCCCCGCGCATATAAACGTTCGCAGTGTCGAAAAAATTTACGCCCAATTCATAGGCTTTGTCAATCGAATCAACGGCTTTTTTCTCTTCCACATAGCCGCCATATGTAAGCCAGCTGCCAAGACTAATTTCACTAACCTTCATTCCGGTTTTTCCTAAACGGCGATATTTCATCAAAAGTTCCTCCTTTTTCGAAAAGCTTGAAACTCCAATTTCCATTATATAATGTATCTTCCGGGCAAGTCGATGATTTGGTCTCGGAGGTACTGCTTGATTGTTTAAACACAACTTTCGTTCCATTCTGCTTTCCGGTCATCGTCAAAAATTACTGTACTGCATAAAAACAATGAAAACGTTTTTTTAAAGAATTGTCATAATTCATCAAAGAAAAGGAATATCTTTCATGTTATGATAAAAATGTGCTGTTTTGAATGACAGTTTTTATTTTGTCAAATTTATTTCTCTTCCAAAAACAAAGAGAGAATTTCATTTCATCATTTAAGATTTTGGTGTATTAGATTAAAAGTCTCAAAATCTAAAGGTTCTATATATCTTAAAAAGATTGGATGAATACAGGGATCACAAGATGCGAAAAACTTTCTTGAGTTGGAGCATGTGAAGAAAGATGTATAAAATATGTTAGGAAACCGAATAAGAAAGATGTAAAAGATCCGAATTGAAAACTATTAAAAAAGCTGTTGATGATTTTGAAATCGACAGCTTTTTAGCATGTGAATAATTTTTTAATTTTTCATATTCCATTGAAGTAAGAAAAAAATTTTCGTACAATAAGGATGGGTACTAAAATTATTTTTAAAGGAGTATGAAAAATGGATATCGGATTAATAGGTTTAGGGAAAATGGGTTTTAACCTTGCATTAAATTTATTAGATCATCACCATAAAGTGACCGCTTTTGATGTCAATGCAACCGCTGTAAAGGAAATAACAGAAAAAGGGGGAAAGGGTGTTTCCTCCATTTCAGAACTTACCGAAAATCTGACAGGACGTAAAATAATATGGCTGATGCTGCCGGCAGGAGAGATTACAAGTAAGGTCATCAACGAGTTGGCCGATCTAGTACACGAGGGAGATATTATCGTGGATGGCGGAAATTCGCATTATAAAGACTCTTTACAACACGCGGGCAAGTTAGCGGAAAAAGGTATCTATTTTCTTGATGCCGGTACAAGCGGCGGCATTTCCGGGGCAAGAAACGGAGCATGTATGATGATAGGGGGAAATAAGGAAGCTTTTCAATATGTGGAGCCGGTTATTCGCGATCTAAATGTAGAAAATGGTTATTTGTATGCCAGTAAAAGTGGAAGCGGTCACTTTTTAAAAATGGTTCATAACGGTGTTGAGTACGGAATGATGCAGGCCATCGCAGAAGGATTTGAAATATTAGAGAAAAGCAGTTTTGATTTTGATTATGAAAAGGTAGCAAAAGTTTGGAATAACGGTTCCGTTATCCGTTCATGGCTGATGGAACTGACGGAAAACGCTTTTTCCAAAGATCCGAAGTTGGAAGCGATAAAAGGAATCATGCATTCATCAGGTGAGGGGAAATGGACAGTGGAGACCGCACTTGACCTTGAAACAGCAGCGCCTGTTACCGCTTTATCGTTAATGATGCGATACCGCTCATTGCAAACAGATACTTTTACCGGAAAAGTGGTGGCAGCACTAAGAAATGAATTCGGCGGCCACGGAGTGGAGAGTAAATAACACTGACACGCAGCGGAAGAACAATTCATCTTAAAGGTGTTTAAAAACAAAGTCATTCCGACAAAGATAAGCGGCCCAGACAATTGGTGAACACAGGCATACCCTTGTGAAATTCTTAACAATTAAGACCCTCGTTGCAGAAAGTGCTTTTGGCGCTATTTAACAATTAATTAAAAAAAAACGCTAGGAAGTGGCTCCAGAGCTGGAAATCTGTCTTCCTTAGGGAGGGAACTGCTCCTAAAAAGGATGGCATATTGGAAAAGCGATAAAGCAAGCATCTGATCAAAAGCGGAGGCTTGCTTTTAGCAATCAATACTTTCTTGTTAAGTGAACTCGTTTCAGCAAGCAGAAACATAATTTCTCGGCTATTGACTATTTCATTTTAATCTCAATGGGTGGAAATTTCAAAAGGGCACAGGGCAACTCTTCCTACGAATTAAATAATGCCGAACAGCATGTGAAGGCTTGTTTTTTTTACAGTCTGAAGATTACTTGTTAAATAAATGGAGAAAGGATTTCATTAGAAACCGTTGATTAATTGCCATGCTAGAAAAACGATAAAAGCGAACTGGGCGTTTTTACCGGAATTATCAGACACGCAGGTCTGTTTCTTTTGTAAAAAAACTATCCTGCTGACATTATCGGACGAGCATGAGGTTTATGGCATTCCTAATGGCATAAAAGAAATGAAACTTTCGTTTTAGGTTCTCTGAAAATGGACTATACCTCTTTTTTGCTTGGGGACGATCCGAATATGGTACTAACGGTATTTGTTCCAAAGGCAAATACCGGGACAGAAGAAAAATTAATTCGTTTTTTAGAAGGGTGAGAGGAAATGGATACAACATGAAAATATTTGATTTAGAATCATTTATAGCACAACTATTTGTGCTAACCGTAATAGTATCATTGGATTTTTTATATATAAGAAAAAAGGAAATCTCAAAAAAAATTGTTATGCATCTCGCTCTTCCTTCTGCATAAGTTTCCTAGAGAGGGCATCGCAATAAAAAGTGACAAGTCCCCTTATTCGCAAACATTACTTAGCTAAAGTACAAAACATTTGAAGGATTAGAGCGAATTAGAAAAAAGTAATAAAGCTGCCCAAAAACCATTGATCAGTGGCTTTTTGGGACAGCCTTCGCATTAGAAAGTACGAAAAGAAAGTCAGCGGTTTATTCTGCTTTTTTCAGGTAAAAGTAAAAACAGACGCCATCTTTTGTATTCTTCACGCCATACCTGCTATGATGCAGTTCTAAAATATTTTTCGAAATCGCGAGTCCGAGTCCTGTCCCGCCTTCGGAACGATTTCGCGCAGGATCTCCGCGGTAAAAACGGTCCCAAACTTTATCTAAATCTTCTTCCGGGATAAATGCCCCCTTGTTCTCAACGGAAATTCTTACTTTTTCCTTTTCTTCAGTCATGGAAATGTAGATTTTTTCTCCTATTGGCGTATGATGGATGGCGTTCGTAACGAAATTTGTAATGACCTGTTCGATGCGTGCTTCATTGCCGATGACTTCTGCGGGAAACAGTTCCAATGTCAGTTGTAATTGCTTCTTTTGCATTGCCATTGCTAAAGTTTTGCATATATAGGAAATCGATTCATGAACAAAAAAACGGTCTATTTCCAGCTTGTATGTTCCAGATTCCAGTTTTGCCAATTCTAACATGTTGATAATCAAGCGGTCCATTTTAACTACTTCTTTTTCCATAGCTGCAAAATAATGATCTTTTTTATGGCTGGCAACCCCGTCTTTTAAAATCGAAATACAGCTTTGCATGATGCTTAACGGTGTTTTTAGCTCGTGGGATACCCCGGCAATAAATTGTTTGCGGGTATGTTCCAGCTGTCTTTCTTTTTCTATATCCTGTTTTAGTTTTGCAATATAAGATTGCAGCGTTTCAGATAACTTATTGATATTATGTGAGAGCGTTCCGATTTCATCTTTTGATGTAACGGGTAAAGTTTCTGAAAATTGTAGGCTGGCAATTTTTTTAGTTGCCTGATTTACGCGCAATAAAGGTTTGGCGATTTTTTTCGAATAATAAAAGGCAACGAGCAAAATAAGCAAGAAAATGAAAGCAATCATATAGGTGTAATAGCTTTGCATAATTTCAAAAGCTTCATTAAGTGGCTGCAGGGATGTCATGGCGATGATATATTCAGTTGTACCAGACGGCCCTTTTATTGGCTTGATTATTAATTTGTACCTGACACCATTACTTTGAACATCTTTTGGTTTAAACGATTTTTCTATTTCACTTTGAGAACTTTTTAATAAAATTGCTTGAAAATTACTTATTGTTTTTGTAAATAAATCATTAGTAGAGAGTGCTTTTGACACTTCTTCTGAACTTGGAATTTGCACATTTGTAATCGTTCCTGTTGCACTTAAGTAATCCGTGCCTTTAATCCGGTATGTTTTTGGATACCAATTATATTTAAAAATACGATTATCTAGATAGTCATTTCGCACTAAAAGATTATTGGTTAAATTTAAAACACGGACAGGTATGATA
>JAGKQJ010000084.1 GCA_017898095.1 Bacillaceae bacterium Marseille-Q3522
TTTTGTCTTACTTATCATTATTATTCTTACCGTTACATAAAGGTGAATATTCTTAAAAATTATATGATTATGAATGAAGAGGTGTGGACAGATACTTTTATTTAATTTTTCAGCAGCACCAATTACATAATTTTGAGACATTACTTGGGATCAAGGGCATGCGAAAAAATGGAAGACTTTAGAACTCACGCAAGAATGTATTGAAGAAATAAAAAAATATTGTTATATTAAACCTAGTGTAAGCGTTTAAGAAAGAAGAATCACTTCAACTAAATATCTCCCTCCAGTCCCAATGTTACTGTACCAAATTACATATATTACGAATATTCTATCGGTAACTCAATAGATTCGAAAAAAGCATATACTATGAGATGAAATGAAAGCGCTTTATAAAAAAAGGGGGGTTGTTTCCATGCATTTCCTGCGGCCAAAAAGTTTTCATAAACGGGTAGCAATTCTTTTAGTACTTACTGTTTCGATTCCCATCATCCTTTCCGGTTACTTTCTGAAATTAACGGCAGAAAATGGTCTGTTAGATGAAAAACAGGATAAGTTGTTTACTTTAACCGAGATGTTAGACAAACATCTTCAGTCGGGTTATGAGCATATATTAAGGAAGAACGGAGTTGAGGATGCAGACAGGGAAACGCAAATTAATGTACTTAATCGGGAACTAAAAAGTATGACAGACTTTGTGGCTTCTGCACAATCTGGAGTCGGAGTCGGCTATTATTCGAAAGAATTGGATGCAATGATAACTTATGGTCCCAGTAAAGAATACAGTGAAATGGTAGGGGAACCTATAAGTACGGAACACCCGGGAAGAAAAGTAATGCAGACCGGGATCAAAGATTTCCAAATAGGTGACCAGGCAAGAGGTAATATTGCAAATGCGATGATGCCGTTAAAAAGAAACGGGAAAGTAATTGGCTACGTTTGGGCAAATGAATTAACCAACAATGTTGATAATCAATTAACAGTGATGGATAAAAATATTTATTTTACGCTTATTATCGTTATCGGTTTTATCAGTTTTTTCCTGTATTGGGTCTCAAAATGGCTAACAAAAGATATGAATATAATTCTTCACTCGATTAAAAAAATGCAGACCAATTTATCAACGCGTATAACAGGACTAAAAGCGGACGAAATGAAGCACATTGGCAATGCTTTAAATGAAATGGCATCTTCTCTCCAACATGCACGAAGTATGACAGAAAATATTATGGAAAGTATTGCGGATGGCGTTATAACCACAAACACAAGAGGCTGTATACGTTCATTAAATAAGGCTGCTCTTGAAATGACCGGTTTTACGATAGAAAAGGTAATCGGCCAGCCATATAAAAAATTGTTTTTATCCGGGCACCATGTGTATAGCTTATTGATGGATACACTGCACACTGGGAAAAAACATATTGGATTTGAAACGGAATTTCAAGTAAAAGGAAAGGAAATGAAGGTCAGTATTAGTACAGCACAATTATGTACTGCCAATGGGGAAATAATCGGTGCTGTCGCAGTTTTTACAGATATTACAGAGAAAAAAAGATTAGAAGACCAATTAAAAAGGGCGGACCGGATGGCTGCAATGGGTGAAATGATGGCCGGTATTGCCCACGAAATCCGCAATCCGTTAACCGGCATAAAGGGATTTATCCAATATTTGCAAAGTTCCAGTACAGAAGAAGAGAAACAATTGTATATGCCCGTCATCATAAAAGAAGTAGATAGAGTAAATCAGATCATTGAAGAACTGCTTTATTTTTCACGGCCTTCCGAGGCTAAATATTCCAAAATCAATATCAATGATGAACTAAAACAAATTATACTTTTAGCAAAAAATTCAGCTGGAAAACGAATTAAATTTGTAATGTTGTTTGACGATAAGCTGCCTTACGTGGAGGCGGACAGTTCTTTATTAAAACAAGGATTTTTAAATATCTTATTAAATTCTATCCAGGCAATTTCCAGTGAAGGTACGATTACTGTAAAAACAGCAATAGAAGAGAAAGATAATCAATATGTAAGTATCCAGTTTATCGATACCGGTTCCGGAATAAACAAAAAAGATTTAGAACATGTATTTGACCCTTTTTTTACTACCAAAAAAAGCGGTACCGGTCTGGGTTTGGCCGTTACACAAAGAATTATTGCTGCCCATAATGGTTATATCTATTTTGAAACGTATCGAAAAGGTTGTACAGTAGTACACTTATCGTTGCCAATAAAGCAATGGAAAGGAGGAAATGCAGTTGGAAAATGAAAAAATCCTCATTATCGATGACGAGGAAACGATCCGGCTTTTACTCGCTGCATTGCTGAAAAGAGAAGGATATGAAGTAGAAACGGCTTGTGATGGCGAAGATGGTTTAGAGAAAATAAATAGGTTTCATCCAACGCTCGTGATAATGGATATCAGAATGCCAAAAATGGACGGAATTTCTCTACTGAAAAAAATTCGCAGTGATAAGAATCCGCCGGTAGTAATCATGATGACAGCATTTGTTTCAGTTGATACAACAGTGAATGCGATTAAATTAGGTGCATTTGAATATTTGATTAAGCCATTTAATAATGACGAAATTTTACTGCTTGTAAAAAAAGTGTTACAAATGAGGCAGTTAACAAACGAAGTGGAAAAATTACAAAATAAACTGCCCAATCATTATCGCAAGAAAAAATTTCTTACAAACAACCTGGACATGATGAACCTTTTAAAGCAAATCGGAAAAGTGGCTTTAACAAATGCGACGGTGCTGATAACAGGTGAAAGCGGTACGGGTAAAGAACTGATTGCTAATATGATCCACTTTAATAGTAATAGAAAAGAAGCGCCGTATATTAAGATTAATTGCAGTTCTTTACCGGAGGCACTGCTGGAAAGTGAATTGTTTGGTCATGAGAAAGGTGCTTTTACAGGTGCAATTAGCCGAAAGTTAGGAAGGTTTGAACTGGCTCACAAAGGGACAATTTTTTTAGATGAAATTGGGGAAATATCGCCAAATTTACAGGTAAAGCTCTTGCGGGTTTTGCAGGAAAGAGAGTTTGAAAGGGTGGGAGGAACAGAAACGATTCACGTTGATATCCGGATTATCGCAGCCACAAATCGAAATCTAAAAAAGATAGTAAAAACAGGAGAATTCAGGGAGGACCTTTTCTATCGTCTAAATGTTGTATCGATAAAAGTTCCGCCCTTGCGAAATCGGAAAGAAGACATTTCTTTAATTGCACAACATTATTTACACAAATTCTCATTAGAAAACGATAAAAAAATTTTTGGATTTTCCCCTGAAACGATGGCAATATTGGAATCCTATCCTTGGCCGGGAAATATACGGGAATTGGAAAATGTTATTGAAAGTGCCATCATCATGAGTGTAGGCTCTGTTATTTTCACTGAAGATTTACCTCCGGAAATTACCCATTACCGGGAGACAAAAGCAGCAAAAAAACAGGAGACCGGACCCCAAACCAATCAAGAAGCAGAAATTGTTACAATAAATTTTCCCCAAGTGAATACAAACGGGCTAACATTAAAAGAAATTGTCAAGGATTATGAGAAAACAATTATTAAACAGGCATTATTAATGTATGACGGCAACAAAGTGAAAACTGCAAAAGAACTGGGGATGAGCAGAAGGTCGCTGCAATATAAAATTCACGAATATGAGCTGGAAGAATAGCAGCGCAACACCTTTTTAATTTACGTTTTAAAAAAATAAATATCCAGCAACAGTAAAGAACTCGGACACTCATGCCAAAAGATTGAACAGTTTTTGGGCATGTTGAAGGGAGTTCTTTTTTTCTTAACAAATTACCATTGATGACTCACTTCTAAAAAAGATGGTATGCATTATATTGAGTTTTTAAAAACATCTATCAATTAACAATAAAACTAATTTTAAAAGTGCTTACATGTGCAAAAAATGAACATTTTTACATAATGTAAGCGCTCTTTTGCACACTTGTGAAATTTTCTACATAGATATAGTAATTCAGAACCGTTTATACGGTCATTTTTTTTTGGCACAGAACTTGCTTAATAAGTTATACGAAAGCATAAAAACCAATTTTCTCGAAGGAGGGTACATGAAAATGAGCAAGGTTATATCAAAGAAAGAATTGGATCCATTTTTTCATGACGGGATGACAATCATGGTTGGAGGTTTTCTAGGGGTCGGAACCCCTCATTCACTTATCGATGTGATCATGGAATTAGGAGTAAAAGATATTACGATTATTGGAAACGATACGGCATTCCCTGATAAAGGAGTAGGAAAACTTGTCGCGAATAAACGTGTGAAAAAGACGATTGCCACCCACATTGGCACAAATCCGGAAACCGGAAAGCAAATGTTTTCAGGGGAAATGGAAGTAGAGTTAGTCCCGCAAGGGACATTGGCAGAACAAATTCGGGCTGCCGGAGCGGGTATTGGAGGAATATTGACTCCGACTGGAGTAGGTACTGTCGTAGAAGAAGGAAAAGAAAAAATCACCATACAGGAAAGAGAATATTTATTAGAACTGCCGATATGGGCAGATATTGCCTTAATAAAAGCAGACTGCGCTGATAAACACGGCAACTTGGTTTACCGGAAATCAGCCCGCAATTTCAATCCGCTAATGGCGAAAGCAGCTGACTTTGTTATCGCAGAAGTCGACAAACTTGTTGAAGTCGGCGAAATTGATCCGGACAGTGTGATGACTCCGGGTATATTGGTAGATAAAATTTTTGTAAATGGGGGTATTGAATAATGGCTGAACGCACGTCTAAACAAATCATTGCAAGCCGGGTAGCAAAAGAACTGAAGAATGGCGATGTTGTGAATCTTGGAATCGGGCTCCCTACATTGGTAACAAATTATATTCCGGAAGGAATTGCCGTCACTTTGCAATCTGAAAATGGTTTTGTCGGATTGGGGCCGGTTACGGAAGTTGATGACGACTTGGTAGGTGCAGGCGGCTCGCCGGCGGGTGTGACTCCTGGAGCAGCATTCTTTGACAGTTGCATTTCTTTTGAGCTCATTAGAGGCGGTCATGTTGATGTAACGGTTCTTGGCGGTTTGCAGGTCGATGAACATGGTAATATTGCAAACTGGATGGTACCGGGCAAAATAGTACCGGGGATGGGAGGAGCAATGGATTTAGTAACCGGTGCGAAAAAAGTTATCGTTGCCATGGAGCATTGCACAAAATCCGGAGCTGCAAAAATATTAAAAAAATGCACACTCCCGTTAACCGGAAAAAGTGTTGTGTCAATGATTGTAACGGAAAAAGCGATTTTCACTGTTACACCAGCAGGATTAATCCTTGAGGAATTGCAAGAAGGAGCTACTTTGGAGGATGTAAGGCAAAGTACAGAAGCTGAGTTCACTGTTTCTGAAAAACTCTCTTTATCAATTTAACATCTGATATATCGATGAAATTTTGAGAGAGAAAACAAAACGGTACCGTAAGGTGTTTAATGGACAATATTGTTCGATTCTTCACTTATTAAATCATTGATGATAATTAGAATGCGTATGAAGCGGCTGACTGGAATATCAGAGATAAATTTTATTAACAACATGGGAGCAGCCGACTGATTTGGAAAAGAATTAATTAATAATATTTGGAGGGAAAAGTCATGAAGGATGTAGTGATCGTAAGTGCTGTTCGAACTGCTATTGGTAGTTTCCTAGGGACTTTAAGCAATACTCCGGCTACAGAACTCGGAGGCATCGTAATAAAGGAAGCGATTTCTCGTTCGGGAATCAAAGCTGAGGATGTGGACGAGGTTATCATGGGTCATGTATTGCAAAGTGGTGTTGGTCAGGGTTCTGCGCGACAAGCCGCATTAAAAGCGGGGATTCCGTTTGAAAAACCGGCAATGGGCATTTCCAAAGTTTGTGGTTCAGGATTAAAAGCGGTACATCTCGCCACTCAGGCGATTCAAGTAGGGGATGCAGATATAATTGTTGCCGGAGGAATGGAAAACATGAGTTTGGCACCATATCTTGTGCCAAAAGCACGGACGGGTTTACGGATGGGAGAACAAAAAATTGTTGATTCCATGATCAGTGAAGGCCTATCTTGCTCGATAAACCAATATCATATGGGGATTACTGCTGAAAATCTTGCTGAAAAATATGAAATAAGCCGGGAAGAGCAAGATGAATTTGCCGCATGGAGCCAACAAAAAAGTGAAAAGGCTATTAAGGAAGGAAAGTTTAAGGATGAAATTGTAAGCGTTTTTATTCCGCAACGCAAAGGGGATCCTGTTCAATTCGATACCGATGAATTTCCGCGGGCAGGTGTTACCGCAGAAAAATTAAGAAAATTAAAGCCTGCTTTTAAAAAGGAGGGGACAGTCACTGCCGGCAATGCATCAGGAATTAACGACGGAGCAGCTGCTTTAATATTGATGAGCAAAGATAAAGCAGAAGAACTGGGGATAAAACCGATGGTTATCATCAAAGCAAATGCGAATGCCGGAGTTGACCCGGCAATTATGGGAATTGGTCCGGTAGAGGCAACGAAAAAAGCATTAAGGAAAGCAAATTTATCTTTACAGGATCTTGATTTAGTAGAAGCGAATGAAGCTTTTGCCGCCCAGTCGCTCGCAGTCGCAAAAGAACTCGGTTTGCCAAAGGAGAAAGTGAACGTAAACGGCGGAGCGATTGCATTGGGACATCCAATCGGCGCCAGCGGTGCCAGGATTCTCGTCACGTTATTACATGAAATGAAACGGAGAGGAGACAGGTATGGCTTAGCAACACTTTGTATCGGCGGCGGTCAGGGAGTTGCAACTATAGTCGAAAATGTAAAATGATAGATTTCTATAAACGAGATTATGAAAGTGAAAATTTCATGTTTCATTTTCATATCTCGCCCTCTTTTTTGTTTTTCTACCAGTGGAATTGAGATTAATTTCTCCATTCTTATGGGACTGGATTATCTATAAAAAAACTGAAGGTTTATTCTTAATTTGAAATGGAGGGTTGCAATGTGATTGGTGTAATATCGAATTTTTTTACGAAACTTGTTAATAAATATATGCCTGATCCGCTCGTCTTTGCGATTTTGCTGACGATTTTAGTGTTCTTTTTGGGGATTGGTTTAACACCAAGTACCCCGCTGGATATGATTGAAATGTGGGGGGACGGTTTCTGGGGCTTGCTTGCCTTTGCTATGCAGATGGTTCTCGTGATCGTAACCGGACATGCATTGGCGGCAACTCCGCTTGTCCGGAAATATATGGGGAAAACAGCTGCGATTGCGAAAACACCGGCTCAGGGAGTCATGCTTGTAACTTTTGCATCAGCAGTTGCATGTGCTGTCAACTGGGGTTTTGGACTTATTGTTGGTGCTATGTTTGCAAAAGAAGTTGCCCGGAAGGTGCCAAAATCAGATTATCGCTTATTAATCGCCAGTGCCTACATCGGTTTTTTAACTTGGCATGGAGGTTTGTCAGCTTCGATTGCTTTAACGGCAGCTACGAAGGGAAATCCAATGGAAGAAACAGTCGGCGGTATCATCCCGATTACAGAAACTTTGTTCACTCCATATAATATATTCATTACCATCGCTTTAATTGTAACTCTGCCATTTCTAACAAGAATGATGATGCGTAAAGATTTTGTGGAAGTGGATCCTGCATTGTTGAAGGAAGAGCCATTAACTCAAATCAAACTCGGCAAGGATGCAAGCTTTGCACAAAAGTTGGAAGAAAGCCGCATTCTCGCTTATACAATTTCTGCTTCAGGGATTTTCTATCTGATATTTTACTTTAAAAATAATGGCTTAGATTTAAATATTAACACTGTAAATTTCATCTTTTTCATTCTTGGCTTATTTTTACACGGGACACCGATGTCATACATGCGTGCTGTAAAAAATGCCGCAGCAAGCACTGCGGGAATTATGGTTCAATTTCCGTTTTATGCCGGTATTCAAATTATGATGGAACATTCCGGACTTGGCGGTTTAATTACGGAAGCATTTATTAATATTGCCAATGCCGATACCTTCCCTATTTTGACATTCCTTAGTTCAGGAGTCATCAACTTTGCTGTTCCTTCCGGTGGCGGCCACTGGGTCGTACAGGGACCTTTTGTTATCCCGGCAGCACAGGCGCTGGGTGCAGATATGGGGAAAGCAGCAATGGCAATTGCTTATGGAGAGGCATGGCTAAACATGGCACAGCCATTCTGGGCATTACCGGCTCTTGCCATTGCCGGATTAGGAGTCAGAGACATAATGGGATATTGTGCCACAGCACTTCTCTGGTCAGGGCTTATCTTTATGGGGGCGTTGTACTTTTTGTAAATTAGTCCTCAGTGATGTTACGAAAAAGATACTAAACATAGGAACTTAATGCTATACATTTGCATTCCAATGCAATTTATTAAGCAATTGATATAGCTTTAATGATATTGTAGCTAACGCAATTGTGTATATGAGGAAGCAAAAGAAAATATATAGTAAATCAAAAAAAGGTGTTCAAAACAAATAAATTTGAATTCCTTTTTTTGTTATGACATATATTTCGCATACTGAAAGCCAGCATATGTATTTTTTTTACAGTTAAACTGTTTCAATTTCATGAGTTCCTGAACTTTGAATGAGCTTTTTCGATACATAATACGATGAATCGTGAATAATCGACACCAACAAGGAAAGAGGGGATATCCGAACAGGATAAATGATTTGTTCTTTCGACACCGTTCCTCTTTTGGTGTTGTATATATATGTCGATCGCCAGACCCAATAGTCCTAAGATCCTTTCAATCTGTGGATTCCGGTTTTGGGGAAGCATTCGGAACATCTGACCAGCAGGCTTCATTTGAATGAAATCCATTTCGTCCAGAGTTTCCAAGACCATTTTCCCTATTTGGCGATAGCTTTTCCGTCCTTCTCATAATAAGTCGAGCGGCTCCTTTTCTCTCTCCATTTAACGGAGATCAGGTATTCAACTAATATTATTGCCGCAGGGAAGCTTAATATTACTAGCAAGGAATGGGCTAAATTTGGTATTCCTGTTGGTCTAATAACGATGGTTGTTTATTTTATTGGATTGATTGTTATTCTGTAAATTATCTTTGAAGGGTTGTAGTGCTTTTGAAAAAATGAAATATACACAATAATTATTCACGATAAAAATACAAAAGAATTTGTACACCAACGTGTTAAAGTTCAAAAATAGATGAAAAACTAAATCAAACTATTAAACATATTTAAATACATCATATGTTAAAAAAATAAATGAAGCAGTAAATTCATTATACACTTTGCATTTCGTTACACCAATAGTACTAAAGACAGTTATTATCATAAATAAAAAAACTAATATTAGCAAATACTGGTTATACAATTAATAAAATCTACAGTTTTTAGCTTCTGAAAACTTAAGTTAAAGATATTCTGCTGGTTTTAGTGACTAGCATTTGGTGGGGGATAAACGTTGACTAAGAATGCAACGTCCTGTTACAACATCGGCACTAGCACCTACTGAGTGTCTACCGACTTAAGGGTGACACTTCTAGTACGTCCTGTACGTCGAAAAGCCCCCACTACATTGATGTTGAATAAGGTGCTTGCCGCCAATATATTGGCGGAAGCGGGGAATATTTCTTAATCTTCTTTATGCTCGACAAATTGTCTCGCACGGTCCATTATTTTCATAAGTTCACGATAATCTTGCTGAATAGTTGATAGCGCTTTTTCTAATTTTTCATTTTCTACTGTGAGCTCATATATTTTTTTCTCTAACAACTGATTTTTTTCTAGAAATTGCTGAACAGATTCTCCATGCTTTTCTTTTTCTGATGCCTGATCATATAATTTTTTTAGAACTTGAATCAAATCTTCCAGATCGATTGAAAGAGGCTTTGCTTCCTTATTTTTCAGAAGAAGCCCTTCTTTTTCCGCCTTATCCTCTCGTGTTGAGATAGTTACTTCCGTTTTAATGCGGGGTTGGTGTTTCAATTGTTTGCGTTGCTTCTTCGCTAGTTCGATTCCGGACCGGTATTGTTTTCTTACATAAGAATTCCAGCGGAAACCGCAGGCGGCCGCTGTCCGTGAAAGTTCCTTTCCAACCTTTTCAAAAGCCTGCAGCTGTGTGCCTCCTTCCCTAATCGAACGAAGAACAACTTCTGCAAGCAATAAATCTTCATCTTTCGTCCAAGCATCTTGGCGTGTGGTTGTCATCATTATCCCTCCTCTTCTTTGTAACATACATATGCATCTACTAGAAAAGATAGACTGTTATTCTGGAGGTTAGATGCCATTTGCCAATCGAAAGAAACACTTTTAACAAGTAGGAAATCCGCATTGCAAAAAAATAAAATAAGGGTGCATATATGTAAGTAAAGAGGAGCGGAATCTGGTGTATGACTGCCGACTTGCATATAAAAAATCATGGAATCAAGCCACAAAAACAGAAAAAGCCTTTGTTTTCATTTTTTCAATGAAAACAAAGGCTTTCCATTTCCGAAACGGTGGTATTAAATTAGTCGTTTACAACACTTTTTCCTTTGTATGTTCCACATTCTTTACATACGTGGTGAGCGAGCTTCAATTCTCCACAGTTTGGACATTCTACCATACCAGGTATTTGCAATTTAAAATGAGTACGGCGTTTTCTTTTTGCAGTTTTGGATGTTCTTCTAAAAGGTACAGCCATTCTTCCCACCTCCTTAAAGAGTAGTTTAAAACTTAATTGATAGCTGCAGAATCATTTTTTTTCAAAAAAACGGGCAAGTTCTGCAAGACGGGGATCTATTTTCTTTTTAACATCTTCTTGAATGACTTCCCAATCCTCGCCGGATTGAGGGGCACCCTCTTTACTTCCTTCTTCGCTAAAAACTTGCATCGGCACTTCCAGTAAAAGAATTTCCTGAATAACAGGACGTAAATCAATTACATCACCTTTTACCTCGTGTACCTCATAATCTTCAGGTTCATAGTGAAAATCTTCTAACAAAAAAATCTCCGTCGTTTCAACATGAATTGGATATTTAACATCTACTAAAGTACGGGAACAAGGCAACACAAAACTTCCTTGTATCATCAAATAAAAAGTTACCTTATTCGAATCGATATCCGCGTGTCCAGTAATATGAATAGGTGATACTGCTCTTATCGTCGAATCTATTTTCATGAGATCATCAAAATGTGCGATTTCATCAATTGATAAACCATTGTTACGAAATTTTTGTAACTGTACGATATTCCATTTCATCTGAATCACCTCAAGGCAACAAAAGTAATTATAGCTTCCCTCAAATTAATTGTCAATAATATTTCTTCATCTTTCCATTTGCTCAATTCATTCAATTCGTATATGTTAGAAGTACAATGGAAGTTTCACTTTATTATACCCAGGAGTCTCTTTCAAAATCGTATTCATTTCAAGAAAAATGGTGAAACTTTTACGAGCCGGTACATCAAATGTTTATCACTCTTTACAGATAATAGAAAGGAGAGAAGGGCAATTTTTTCCGTGTTAACAAGGAGGTCTTTGCCCGTTTTTTCATGAAGGCAGTCGGTGTGATTGTTGAATATAATCCGTTCCACAACGGACATGCTTACCATTTACAAAAAGCGAGAGAAAAAAGCCAGGCAGATATTATTGTTGCCGTTATGAGCGGAAACTTTATGCAAAGGGGTGAACCAGCATTTGTATCCAAATGGTGCAGAACAGAAATGGCATTACGGGGAGGTTGTGATCTTATTTTTGAATTGCCATATCGTTTTGCAACTCAAAATGCGCAAAATTTTGCAAACGGCGCAGTATCCATGCTTGATGCAATCGGCTGTCAAGCCCTTTGTTTTGGCAGTGAAGATGGTGATATCGATCGTTTTAAACGTACATTCGCATTTCTATCTACTCACAAAAATAATTATGACCGAAATGTAAAACAAGCAATAAAAAAAGGGGTAAGCTATGCAAAAGCTCTCCATACTGCATTTCAGGCACTTTCTCCGAATCAGTCCTACATCGACTTGTCACAGCCGAATAATATTTTAGGCTACCACTATGTAAAAGCCGTTAAATCTCAGCAGCTTAATCTTGAATTATTAACCATTCCAAGAAAGCTGGCACAGTATCATGATCCGTCGTTTGCTTCTAAACAATATGCCAGCGCATCAAGCATTCGCCGGACATTGTTTTCAGCAGCCGGTAAATTGCAAGATATTAAACATGTTGTTCCGCCAAGCACTTATACGCTTCTTGGCAACTATTTGCATACTTACGGGCAATTTCAGAAGTGGGATCATTATTGGCCGTTTTTACAATATCGTCTCCTCCATATTTCCCAACAAGAGCTGCAAAATATTTATGAAGTGGAAGAAGGTATTGAAAACCGCATCATTGCAATGGCAAAAGAAGCAGATCATTTTCAGCACTTTATGGAATTGTTAAAAACGAAACGCTATACGTGGACACGGCTGCAGAGGATATGTACGCATATTTTAACAAATTCGACAAAAGCAGATATGATGATGAAAAAAGAAAAAGCGACTTATCTAAGACTCCTCGGAATGACGAATAAAGGGAAACAATATTTGCAGCAAATAAAAAAGAAAACTAGCGTCCCGATTATTGCAAAAGTTTCAGCCTATAAGGAAAAGGATATGGAAGCCGATTTAAGGGCGGCAAGGATCTATGCAACCGGCTTGCAAAAACAATGTCAAATACCTTTTTTAAAAAAAGAATTTTCCCAGCCGCCAATCATTATTGATTAAATTATCGCAGATTAAGGGGCAGTAATACCCCCGTCTCAAAAATAGAGGTGATACCAATCATTTTAGGTGGGGGATAAACTGCCCCTAAAGCCCGATTGGTGAGACAAGGTTTTTCTTAGAGCTTCAGCTCTTAGATATTTCAACCAGGCTCTGCGTGATAAGGTTTTTCTTTGGGCTTCAGCCCTTAGAAAAACCAATCGGGCTTCGCGCGATAAGGAATATCTTAGAGCTTCAACTCTTAGATATTTCAATCAGGCTCTGCGTGGTAAGGTTTTTCTTAGAGCTTTAGCTCTTAGAAAAATCAATCGGGCTCCGCGCGGCTAACCATCAGTGGGGGACGTGTGTCGACTAAGATCTCAGGCGTCCTGTTGCAACGTCGGCACTAGTACGTCCTGTACGTCTACCGACTAAAGACGCAACGTCCTGTTGCAACGTCGGCACTAGTACGTCCTGTACGTCGAAAAAACCCCACTGATGGAAGTTTCACTTTACCTTTACTGCAGTTTCTTCTCCAGACTATCTAAATATTGCAGAGCTTCGGAAAAAGTATCGACGGGAACGATTTTCATCTTTGTATGGATGTCCTTCGCCGTTTTTACAGCTGCCCGATAATTTGAATCCGGGCTTCCTTTTTCATTTGGAGCGAAAAAAATTTCGGCTCCGGCATTGTTTGCTGCAACAATTTTCTGTTCAATTCCGCCAATTCTTCCAATAGTGCCGTCTGGAGATATCGTTCCTGTCCCGGCAATACGATATCCTTTCGTTATATCCGTTGCCGTTAGCTGATTGTATATCTCTAAAGAAAACATAAAACCGGCCGAAGGACCGCCAATATCTTCCGTATTTACCGTTACTGCCGGATCAACATGTACCTCTTTATCGTCCACTAATCCAATGCCGACACCGATTTTTGTTTTTTCTTTTGGAAAAGCCTGCAGCTTCAGGACGACATCATCCGTTTTTCCGGCCCTTATGTAAGTAAGGGTTATCGACTCTCCTTCTGTTTTATCCGCGATTATTTCCATAAATTCATTAGCCGATTGAAATTCAATTCCGTCTACACGGGTAATCCGGTCCCCTGCCTCAAGCTTTCCTTCTGCAGGCATCTCCTGAAGAACATTGAGGACATATACCCCATTATAGGTATATTGAACAGACTTTCCTGCCGCCCGGTAAGCGACCTCTGTCGCAGCTTGCTTTGAGGAAGACATTAAATACAGCTGCCGTACATTGTACTCCTCTTCCGACTCATTTTTATTTCTAATTTGATCTTCAGGGTAAATATGCTGGTATTCGCTCCATTTTGCCAGCATATACGTATAAATATTTGCTTTTCCCATTCTAACTGTTGTAAGCATAAAAGTTCCCTGTTCATCATAGCCATTTTCTACTTCAATAATAGGATTGAGTTCCATTGCCATTCCAGGCTTTGTTACATAATAAGGCAAAGAAATAAATGAGCTGCCAAAAAGAATGAAGAGAGCCGCCAGAGCAATCGCAATGACCCTTTTAGAAAATCTATTTTTCATGATGATTTGTTTCCTCCCATTGCACGATAAGCTGTTTAATTTTCATAATATGTTTTCTTGCTTCTTCTTCTCCGCGTGCAATTATTTCTTCAATATTGGTAAAGGCTCTTGCGCTGAACATTTCAACATGTGGGCGAATCATTATATCTGAAGCATCTTCTCTATTTTCAACAAGTTCCATTTGCAAGATATCCAGGCTTTGCATAATAACATCATAAATAGATGTAATCTCTGCATTTGTTTTTACACGTGCTACATCTACAGCGATAATAATATCTGCTCCCATTTCCTTTACAACTGAAACAGGTACACGATCAATTACGCCGCCATCTACCAGCAGTTGCCCATTCCACTTCTCCGGTACAAACAGACCCGGAATCGCTATACTCGCCCGCACGGCATCTGCAATCGCACCTTTGTCGAAAATAACTTTTTCACCTGTTTTTAGATTTGTCGCAACAACACGAACAGGAATTACCAAATCTTCTAACCTTTTTCCTTGTGTAAAAATGCGAATAAGTTCTTTTATCCTTTTACCAGAAATAAATCCCATTTTCGGAACAGTAAAATCAAGATAATATTTTCTTTTAAACGTTTTTGCCAGTTGATACAGAAGCTTTATGTCTGTTCCGGTACCGTAAAATACTGCAACCATGGACCCCATGCTGCTGCCGGCGATAAAGTCAATTGGAATTCCTTCGTCTTCCAACACCTTTAAAACACCAAGATGAGCAAAACCGCGTGCACCACCTGACCCAAGGGCAAGCCCAATTTTAGGACGCTGCAAGTGCCCTCCTGATTCTAATATCGATCTGCAGCTGCATATTACTTTCAAACCGGAAAGAAGTCTTTTCAGGGAAATGCAACTTATTTCCCGCTGCACTGGGAGATCATATTAAAAACCAGGATTTTCACCTCCTGAATAAAAATTTCCGGTATCTTCATACATTTAACTATGCTTTCTTGTAGGTTTTCATCATACTATTTATGTTAATACGTACTAAAATATAACGTCTCCCGTTGTAATCTTCCCTTTTATTATAAGAGAGACTGCGCATAACGCCAATCATTATACTTTCTGGTCTATTTCTCACTTCCATACGTATAATGA
>JAGKQJ010000085.1 GCA_017898095.1 Bacillaceae bacterium Marseille-Q3522
ATGAAATATTTGTCCAAAATACTCTTTGCTTATTCCAATGCATATTTGATTCCCACTCGGATCATCTGCTATTGGAATAAATCCTATTTCTAATATTTCATCAAAAATATCAAACTTTTTCTCTAAATTGTCATACATACTACCAATTCCATAAAAAATATTTAATATACTTTCACCTAACTCATCAGATATCTTATAATACCTGAATTCGGATATCCTCCATTATATTCCAACAAAAAATCTCTATAATCTTTTGGAAGTGTAATATTATGATTATGCTCAAAACTCTCTAAATTTCCGATAGATAAACTCTCATGTATCTTTTCAATTTTTACCATAGTCCCACTCCTTATTTAATTATTTTTCCCGTTAACTGTTGATTGTCCACCTATGTGCTTAAATTCATCATGAATATCTTTTACTACAAGAAGCATTGTTTCCCCATCTTGGTGATGATGCCAAGTGTATCCAATAGGAGGTCTCCTTATATCGAAAATTGGAGGGTCAGTATCTTTACTTAGTTTAGCTTCTATATTTGCGTTTTCAAAATCTTTCGGATTATTTTTAGGCGAATGGACTTTGATTTTTACCGGCTTAACATTTGGATGCATAAACGGTGTAAAATCCGGGTAACCATCTGGATACCTTACAGATACTCCAGACTTGTTAGTATAAGTCCAAGTTCCGTCACTATCAATAGAAATTTTCCCGCCCTTATCATACCACTTTTTAGGTATTGGCGAGTTCATCGGTTTTGTTTCCAAAATTTCTTTAGTGAAATCTTCTAATTTTAACGGGGTACCATTAACCGTTCCCTTAATATCCCCAACATCCCCATCACCCTTCCGAATCATCCGCACAATCGTTTCTTTCGCTTCTTCAAATGATTCACGGACCGTTTTCTGAACAGCGCCAATTCCGACTAGCTGTGTTTGAAAGAAAGCCGGAATCGGAACATCGCCAAGCTTCTTGATGACTTGATCGAACCAGTATTTTGTTGCGGATATGGGGGCTTTTATGACTTGCGTATAGACAAAATCGAACGCTTCCTTTACTTTTTTCGGGTTTATGACGTTTTTCATTTTTTTAAAGGCACCGGCGTTTTCGGCAAGTGACGGGAATCCGGTTTTAGAAGCAGTTTCTATCCCTGCCTTAACACCTTTTGCTACTGACTTTCCACCAACACTGGCAAGTTTTCCGGGCGGAAAAACGGAAGTTGCCACCATCCCTAAGGCAAGCAGCCTATCACCCGCTCCCAATTTTTCACCCGTAACCGGATCGTATTCACTGTATATTCTCTGGATATCATACCAACCAACTACATCCAGTAAAAATTCCCCGATTTTATCTGATAACTCTTGATCTGCTTCCCGCATTTCCGCGACAGTCAATTTGATGAGTGCCTGCGCCTCATCCAGTTTCCCTTGATACAACTCAATCGAATGCCTGAATTCCGCTTCTAAATCCTGAATCGCATCCGGCAAAACCCCCGGGAAGTCAGCGAGCAACGAGGAAAGGTGCCAGTTCAGAGCATCTAATGCATCATCGCAATGCCATTCTGCTTTTTTTATTTCGTCCGCGAACGCTTCCAACTCATCGACTTTGATCTGTATTTCGCTCATGACAGATCCTCAATTTTCCTGTGAAGCCGCCGCATTTCTTCACGAATTTCTCTTTCCAGCTCGTCTCCTATAGTATAAGACCTGTTGACGTCCTGTTTCAATTCTCCCGTTATCCCCTCATACGCTTCTCTTGCTTTTCCATGCCAGTCGTCTATGTAATTGGCATGGGCTCTCCGGAAAATCCGCTCGCCTTCCTCGATATGTTCGATTGCCTCTTTGACATTAGAGCGGTAACCGCTTAAAATGTTGAGCATCATGTTGTACTTTTCCCGTTTTGCCCTTCGCTCGATTTCCTTTAGAACTGCAAGATCCATCCATTCTCCCCCTTAGTTCCAGCCGAATTCTCCCAAACATTTCATATGTAAATGTTACCAAAATATAAGGATTTGAAAAATCAGACTGAAATCCCAAAAAGAGAGAAAAAAATCATAGGGCTTTTATCACTAAAATGTTGCATTTTTCCTTAAAAAGTCCTATTCTTCTAGAATATTATTTTTGCATGTTGCCGGGCATTAATATGGAATTAACGTCCATTAGAAACATCAGAATGGGGATGGCAAATCGATCCGCTCGCTTTGCGAATTTGCACTAATTGATTTATATGACCGTTACCGGATTCCATTGTTTATTGTTGAAAATGGAATAGGAGTTCTGAGCAATCCATATAATTCCTCCATATAAAGTCTTTTATAGAACGTCATAAAAAAGGAGGGCTTAAATACTCTAATGCCCTCTCATTACTTTTAGTTCGCTGAAGATTTTATTAATAATTTTATTTATCCCTTTTGCCTTTAGAATTAAGTCTGTCTTTTATGCTTACAATATTATCTTTTGATGCAATTTAACTATTTGATTTGATTAATACGCTCCCCCTAAACCTAACTCACAGTATACTTACTCCCATTGATAATCACGCTTTTTGCTTCAATTAACAATAAGGAATTCCAAATTTCCAATGCAAAATTAGCGTTGGAATAATATTGAAGTACCCACTCCTCATCTACTGACAAGGGCTTAATTTCTCCTATCTCTCCTTTATAATAGTCAATGGAAGTTAATTCTAAATACTCGTCATCCACTTCTTTAAAAACCTAGAATAAAAGAAACAATAATTAATGTTTGTATGTTCATTCCTTGGTATAATAAGGATATGAATTTGTTCGTTTATATGATAGATACTAGTGATAACTCGCCATCATGTGAGCTCAAACGTACGTGGAGTTCGTGCGTTGTGAAGTACTAATTTGTTTGTAGAGCCATTCTTATGGAAGCTAACAGATGAGAATTTAGTGAAATAATAATTGATCGTGATATGTATCCGCGGATAGACTCCATTCAACAGAAATACTTATCTTATTATAGATCGGCCATGGATAAAGAAGAAATTCGCAAAAACGATCCTTGATACGGTTATGCCGGATGCCGCCACCTCCGGAAGATTGGGAACAAGCCTGATAAAAATGAAAAGGATAGTTTTAGAGAAATTTTTAGATAGAACAAAAGAAAAGGGAGTGAATAGGATGGTTAGTATTAACGATGTCGCAAAACGGGCAAAAGTCGCAAAAAGTACTGTTTCTCTCGTCATCAATGACAGTGGCTATGTATCGCAAAAGACACGCGAAAAGGTAGAACAAGCGATGAAAGAGCTAAATTACGTACCAAGCCAACTAGCCAAAAATTTATCCATTCGTCAATCTCATATTATTGGAGTCGTTGTACCTGATATTGTTCACCCTTTTTTCTCAAACTTCGTGAAAAGTATAGAAAAAGAATTGTATGATCGTGGCTACATGACGATGGTTTGCAGTACGTTAGGTCGTGAACAAGTAGAAGAGGAATATTTGAATTGGTTGAATCGCCGTACGATGGACGGTATCATTATGTGCGCCCATACGTTAGCAATTGAAAAATATGTAAATACCAAGCGACCAATTGTTAGCTTAGATCGTTATTTAAACAATGACATTCCTGTCGTCTCATCTGACCACCGCCAAGCGGCAGAGCTAACTGTGGAAGCCCTGCGAAAAAATAAGTGCCATAACGTTGTGCAATTTGTCGGTTCAAGCAATGCAAATGTGGGTAGTGAGAACTATGCGCTAACTTGCAAAAAATTATTTGAGCAAAAAGATGGTCAGGTTCATTTTTATAAAATGCAGACTAATACTTTTAGCTTAAATGAGTACCTTTTTGCGGCACAGGCAGCCTTTAAAGCATTTCCTGGGGCAGATGCCTTTGTCGGTTCAGATATGGTGATTACCCAATGTTTGAAATTGGCGTTGGAAAAAAAACTCCGAATTCCTGAGGAGTTAAAACTCATTGCCTATGATGGGACACAGGTGACACGCATCGGTTATCCGAAAATCAGTGCAGTTTTTCAACCGGTCGATCAGCTGGCATTTCATGCGGCTGAACAGATTATTGCAAAAATCGAAAACCGGCCAACAGCGAAAATAACGAAAGCCTTACCAGTGTCGTGGCTCCAAGGAAACACTACATACTAAAATTTTTTCGAAAGTGCTTTCAAAAAACTGTTGACGAGCGAAAAATAATGTGATAGTTTCTAAGTATAAAACCGGTTCGATAAATCGATCGGTTTTGAAAAGCGCAGAGATCGAACCGGTTCGATAAACGTCTCATGCAACATTTGCTAAAAAAGGAGAATAATTATGAAAAAAGATCCTCGTACGACAGCCGGACAATTACTAAAAGCCTTTGGAGAAAAGGAAAACATTCTATCCGTTACACACTGTTCGACACGGCTTCGTTTAGAAGTCAAAAATGCTTCATTAGTAAGCGAAGCAGATATTTTAGCTGCCGATGGTGTTGCTGGGTATTTCTTAAAGAGCGGTCAACACCAAGTTATTTTAGGTACAGGCTATGTAAACAAGGTTTGTACAGAATTCCAAAGATTAAGCGGTGTCGGCGAAGTCGCAGAAGAGTCAAGCGTGCGATCAAATGAGAACGCTTCAACATTTCAAAAACTAACAAAAATGATTTCTGATATTTTTATTCCTATTATCCCAGTATTGTTAGCAACCGGGGTGCTGATGGGATTACGCGGGTTACTAGTAAATGGAATTCATATGGAAATTCCAGCAAATATAGATTCTGTTTTCTCTGTATTAACAGATACAGCCTATACATTTATTCCTGTATTGGTTTGCTGGTCAGCCGTAAAAAAATTTGGCGGTTCACCAATTCTTGGGATTGTTTTAGGTTTGATGTTGGTCTCACCAATTTTACCGAATAAATGGGAAGTCGTGAATGGCGCAGCTGAGCCATTGAAATTTGCATTAGGCAGCTTCAACTTTGATATTACTGGTTACCAAAGTTCAGTACTTCCAGCCTTGTTCCTGGGTGCCTTTGCGGCGAAATTAGAAACAAAGTTACATAAAGTCATTCCAGATATTGTCGATATGCTATTAGTTCCATTCTTAACACTATTAACAAGCTTGATTTTTGGTTTGTTCATCGTTGGTCCAGTGTTGTCTATGGTTGAAAAAGGGGTAACAGATCTTGTGTTGAAAGCGCTAGAAATGCCATTTGGTATCGGCGGAATTATCTATGGCGGGGGAATCCAGTTGTTATGTGCAGTCGGTATGCACCATACTGTAACACCAATCATCGTCAGTTTGTATACTCAAACAGGTGTCGACTTCATTAACCCATTAGGAACTGCAGCAATTGCCGGACAATTAGGTGCCGGTTTAGCGTTGGTTATGATGCAAAGGAACAAAACACAACGTGCGAAAATGGTTCCTGCCTTGATTCCTGCATTATTCGGAATTTCAGAGCCAGTGATGTACGGGTTGAACTTCCCTAAATTGAAACCCTTCTTCATGGGTTGTGTCGGCGGTGCAGCGGGCGGCGCCTTTTCCGGAATTATTCAGTTAGCTGCAAAAGGAACTGGCGCTTCAATGTTCCCAGGTGCTTTGCTATACTTAGATGGCGGGTTGATTTCTTATCTTATAGTTATGACAATTTCAATTGTTACAGCATACGTCAGCACTTACTTTGTTATGAGGAAAGACCATGAAGCATAGGCTTTTCCTTAAAAGAAAAAAGAAAAGGAGTCAACTATGAAGCTTATAGACTTTTCCAATCATCAAAATCGCCATATTCGCAAAGAAGATGTCGGCGAAGCATATGTTTCGAAATTAAAAGAAATGGTTGCCCAAGATACAATGTATTATCCTTCATATCACATTGCGCCACCACATGGTCTATTAAATGATCCCAACGGACTGTACCAGGATGAACAAGGGGAGTATCATATTTTTTATCAATGGTTCCCACTTGGCACAGTTCATGGCTTAAAGCATTGGCATCATCTAACAACAAAAGACTTTATCGATTATAAAAGCTTTGGGAATGCCATTACCCCAGATACAGATTTCGATGGATATGGCTGTTACAGTGGCATGGCGTTACGTGAAGCAACGAGAACCCATATTTATTATACAGGGATCCGCAGGGAAGGCGGGCAGCTATTACCATCAATCGTTTATGCAACATTTGAAAACGGTGAAGTTCGCAAGGCAGGCATCATTGAAGATGTTGATTTTAAACGAACCACAGAGAATTATCGCGACCCATTCGTATTCAAACGAGGGGACGACTACTATATGATTGTTGGTGGCGAAAGCCCTGAAAACAGAGGAATTTTACTAGTAAACAAAGGAAGCTCACCAACTGAATTTAAACCAATGGGTAATCTAAAAATCATGGATTATCCTTACGGTTACATGCTAGAATGCCCAAATTATTTTGAAAACGATCAATATGGCGTACTGATTTTCTCGCCACAAGGAATTGAAAAACGCGGCCGTTATGATTTCCAAAATGTCTTTTCTGTTGTCTATGCAGTCGGAAAGCCAATCGATTTTGACACACAAACCTTTGAGCACGAGAGCTTCTACGAAATGGATAAAGGCTTTGATTTCTATGCCCCACAAGTTTTTACCGACAACCAAGGACGCCAAGTCTTATTGGGCTGGTTAGGAAATTCAAAATGTGAATATCCATCGGATAAATTCCAATGGGCGCATATGTTAACTCTGCCTCGGGAAGTTACGATTGAAGGCGACCGCATCAAACAATGGCCGATAGCAGAAGTCCATGCACTGCGTCAAGAAGAACAAGTACTAACGGATGTACGTAATCTGACAAGCAAAGCCTTTGAACTAAGCTTCGAAGCAACGGATGGATTTGAAATTATTCTTCAAAACGAAGCCAATGAACGTCTGATTTTCTCTGGAAATACAGAAGAATTTTGCTTAAACCGCGGAGCAACCAGTCATTTGTATAATGAGCAATACGGACAACAACGTTTTGCGCCGCGTTTGACAAAAGAAAATCACATGATTCGAATGTTTGTTGACTACTCTAGTGTGGAAATCTTTGCTGATAACGGCTTGACCGTCTTCACCAGTCGCTTTTACCTAGATGGAGATTGGAAGCTCTTATCGTTAGGCACATCATTTAATTATTATAGATTAGGATCAATATATATCGAAAATAAAAAAAGATATTAAATAACATGGTTATGGAGATTATTAACACAACAAAATAAAAAAAGATGCGCTATAAAAACGAGTGTTAGATATTTTTTCCCAATCTAACATTCGTTTTTATCGCCATCCCCTAACTAAACGTCCTGCTGTTTTTACAATTTTATCCTAATTTATAGTTCCATCTAAATTCTCGTCTTCTTCTTTTAAAATTATCTCCATCTCCAGTTAATATCAATATCTTTTTGTTATAAGAATAGGATTTATCCAAGCCAGAAAAGTATTTTGGGCTTCTTTTATTAATATTAAGAAAAACATCCTCATTCAAGAGCCATTGCTCTGTCAGAAGATGTCTTTTCTCATCCTATTTTAAGTTCTCTAACTCTCTGCCTAAAAATTTTGCTAGTTCCAGCATTGCAAATTTTTGTGCTTCCTCTTCCGCATCAGAGTTGTAGTTTGTGTTTGTATTGACGTCGTAAGTATAAACGATTCCTTCTTCATCTACGATAAATTCAATACCTGCTACATCGATAGCGTTCCCTTTTAAAAACTGTTTATATGCTTCAATCAAATCTGTGTGCGGGTTTTCCACAATTCGAAATTTCATTTGCTCTTTTGGTGATTCTCCGACCGGACAGAATAAATCTCCTATTTGACAGGCATCCGCAGGACATAATTCAAATCCTTCCGAAGTATCCACTCTTACAGAATACACATATTCGCCGCCGACAAATTCAACGCGGGTAATATGTTGATCCGGAGATTTTACATATTGTTGCACAAGGGTAATACCATCTACAGATTCTTCAAATTCCGGACTGGCTAAATGCTCTTGCAATGCTTCTAAAGAGTAAAATAATTGCACACCAAGCCCCTTGCCGGCACGGTTATGCTTTGTAATAAAAGGAACTGTCTGCAAAGATTTTGCAGCTTCGATGATTTGCTTTTTGCCGACTGCTGCGACCGTTTTCGGAACACGAATGCCGTATTTCTCTAATTGCGTGTATTGTTTTACCTTGCTTAATTCCAGACGAAGCGCATTGCTGCCGTTCAGGACCCGCTTCCCGTAAAATTCCAGCCAATCAAGGACAGCACCAGTTAATTCAGGAGCATATCGGTGATGACGGGTATGGGAAGACGCACTCATGCGGTTATAAAAAACGCCCTCCGGCGGTGCTTCGCTTAGGTTTACAATTCCCTCATCTAAATGCCACGTTTCATAAGGTAAATGCAGCGTTTCTAATCTTTTTGTTAAATGACTGGTCCAGTCATCATTTTCATGGATTACGTAAATCTTTTTTGCCATCTGATAACCCCCTGCAACTTTTCCGTTTGTTTAGCTTGTCTAACACTTTTACTAATAATTGCCCGCGTTCACTCAAGGAAGAAACGACCAAAAATTCATCGTCCTGATGGGCGTTTCCTCCGCGCGGCCCTAACCCGTCTACTGTGGGAATGCCTAAATTCCCTGTGAAGTTCCCGTCCGATCCGCCGCCGCTGTACGTAACGCCAAAATGGATATTTAGTTCAGAAGCAGATTCTTTGATGACGGCAAGTAATTCCTCTGCATTTTCCGCCGCTCTCCAGGCAGGACGGGTAATACCGCCGTTGATTTCCACATGAACATTCGCTGTTTCAGCATAGCCGCAAATTTCGAAAATTTTTGACTGCGCTGCTTCCCCTTGTTCCTGTGTTTCAAAACGCAAATCAATTCCTGCCTCTGCAAAAGGGGCAATGGTATTCACCGATTGTCCGCCACTTACTAAACCAACATTTACATGAATTCCTTCCATTCCGGATAGTTCGTGCAATTTGACAATTTTTAACCCTAGCTCTTGAATGGCACTGGCTCCTTTTTCCGGCGCAACTCCGGAATGAGCAGCTTTGCCATGAATTTTTAAAAAGAATTTGCCGCCGCCCTTCCTGCCGGTCACCACATTTCCCTCTTGGCCGGATGGCTCCAAAATCAACACATAGTTGGCGGTTCGCGCAACCGTTTCAATCAATTCTCTTGATGCGCCGGAGCCGATTTCTTCATCTGTATTAATGATGATGACGACATTTTTATAGGCTTCGTTATGTTGCAAAACGAGATATTTCAAAGCGTAAAGGGTCATCACATGACTCGCCTTCATATCAAAAACACCAGGTCCTTTAACATGATCTCCCTCCATTGCAAATGGACGTTTTTCCACTGTTCCGGCCGGAAAAACCGTATCAATATGGCCAATTAATAATATTCTTGGGTTGACAGCCTCTTTATGTTTTAAGACGATATTATTACCACGGTCCGCCACCTTGTGCACTTCAGCTGTAAAACCAATTTTCCGGAATTCATCGATAAGAATTTTTCCGACTTGATCCACGCCGTTTTTTTGATAGGAGCCACTATCTATATTGACAATTCGTTCTAATAATTGAAGCATGTTTTCTTTTTCTTGCTCAAAAAAACGTTGCATTCCTCTTTCCCCTCCTCGTGTTTATCCCTTTTTCCCTTGTTCCCGCTAAAAGTTTATCAAGAACGATGGCAGAAGTCACAAAGCTTATTAGTTGGAACCCGAATCACGATGTTTCATAAATTTTCAGCAACACTTTTAATAGTATCCCTAAATAAATGACATTTCACTGAGTGCTCCTCCGTTAAATGAACTGTTTTTGGAGTGACTTTTGAACAATTTTCAACTGCCACCGGACAACGGGGATGAAAATTCTATGAAAAGAACCTTCAACGTTCACTCTGTAACAATCGAAACCCCTCTTTGCAAGGTATTTCCTATCGTACAGGCTCTTTCGGCGGAGAGGATGAGTTTATTTTTGTAATCAGCCGGTAAGCTGTCCGGTAATGAAATCTTTAGGATGCATTTTTCGAATCTGGATGGACTATCGCCTGCTTTTACTGCCAATGCTTCAACAGAAAAAGCGTCATCTGCCACCTCGATTCCGTCTCTCTCAAACATTCGTTGCAGTACAATGGTGATACACATTGCCAATGAAGCTTCTAACAACTCTTTCGGATTAAGGCCCTGTGAATTGGCGGTAAAGCTCCCCTCTGCCTGCAGCCCCACTCCATTATAAACGCCGTATTTTCCATTTTGTTTCTTGATAACAGCCATCTTTTTCTCCTCTTTTCGATAGAGTAGTATTTGACCTTAGATCTTTAAAAATTTTATTTTCACCCACAAATTCTTGCAAAATAGTAAATTAGAGAATCGCTTTGAATGGGGCATGTCCTGTATACCGCTTAAAATATAGCCCTATGTCATCAAGTTTCTACATTTCATATAAACGAAATAATTGCTGTTTTAATTCTCTATATTTTCCATCAACATTATTTATCTTTTGATATACAGCTGGATCTAGCTTTATGTATTTTTGTGTAATTAAGTCATAAAGCTTGTCTTGTTCATTTTCAAATAATAGGGGGTATAGCATAAACTCTTTAATATTTTCAGTTACGATAATGCTGCCATCCATTTAGCAAAATTCTGGCATCCGAAATTCCATGGTATTCGACTCCACGGCCAATAATATCTAAATCGTGTTTGTATTGAGAACGTAGATGCGCAGACATTTTTCTTACTAAATGTTCTGATTGGATAGAGGATACGTCATCTGTAATAACAAGGTTAGCAAGTAAGGCTTCTAATTTGTTCCTTTCTCTCTCGTAAAGAGTTAAAGACTGCACCTCAAGTTCCCTTTTAACCTCCATTGGAACAACAATTTCAGCTTCGCTGTTCTCAAGTTCTGTTAGCGCCATCCTCCAGAATTGCTTCGCTTCTCTTTTATGCTGGGAACCGGATGCAGTCTTATATCTGAACACATTCGTATCTAACATATATTTTTTCTGCACTATTATTCCCATTTGTTTTAATTAATCCCCGTTTTCAAGATCTTCGATCATCTGAAGCATCATTTTTGCTGCATTCATTGATTTCAACCTGTTTATCTCTTTTTGTTTGATATATTTTGCAAATTCCGGTTTTGATAGAAACTGTTCAGTTGGAATAAGCCATTTCCCGCTGCCTTCAAGACGTTGTTTTCCGATAATCTTCCCTTCTGCACAATATCTTCTGACCATTTGTGGAGAAACATTCAAAATTTGTGAAACCTCTGAAACTGAGAGATATTCCGGAAGCCCGGATCCTATCACTTTTTTAAGGACAGCTTTAGCTTCTTCCTTTTCTTTTTCACTAAGTTCCAGATAGGCCATTTCTTTTTGCTTCTCCAGTTCAATGGAATAACGGAAAAGATTTACATAATGTTGCACATTTTCACTGACATCTTCGCTATCGGCTTGACTATTTTCAGAACGAACTTGCTCATAAAAGGATGTCATTTCCATTGCCATTTTTTCATCCACTCCTCTCATCTCCTATTATACAGATTTTGCGAAACAAAAGAAAGAAAACCGAAATAAACGAAACTAATATACACAGTATATGCCGAAATCGTAATAAAGATACATATTGAAATGAAAATCCTGACTTCCAGCATGTTTTGTCAAGAAAATTTTCAAAATAAGCAAAAAATAGAGCCACGGCGCTATGTTGTGGCTTTACAAAATTCCTTTATTTTTCCAATATTATCATTGATGATATCTAATACCATAAACTGTCGTTCTGAAGATACATCATAACTTTCTTCCCCATTCTCTAATGCATCATTCAATTTTACCATCAATAGTGTATCTGACTATAAATTTCTCTGGACGCATATTATTCCCGGAGTAAATTATATCGACTTTAACAGTTACTTTATTGGGAGGTGTTTTGAATTATTCTTTAAAAAGTCCTATTTTTCTGTAATTCTGTAATACCATAAGTACTAATTGTTCATTTGGAAATAACATCTTCTGGATATATTACTCTCCGTCGCACAAAAAATGATTGCCCTTTTGGACAATCGTAAATTAATTCTTTTGTTCACTTGTTTTGAAACATTGTTAATTAGTCTGCTTCTGACCATTCTTGCAATCGGTTATGCCGATGGTGTTCCACGCGCCTTATCTGGCGGCGCCGGCTATGTACTGCTCCATGGGCGGACTGCCCCAGTTGTCGGACGTATCTGCATGGATCAGATGACGGTTGACATAACAGGAATTGAAAATGTACGGCAAAACGATGTTGCGACGCTGATTGGCGTTTCAGGCGACACGGAAATTACCGCGGCGGAAGTGGCAGCACAGGCAGGAACCATTACAAACGACCTGCTTTCCCGCTTAGGCAACCGCCTGGAACGGATATACCGTGATACGCATTAATCTGGTTTTCTTGAAAGGAAGCCTGGCGGCATTTTTCTTGACCTCTCATGATCTGTGAAGAGGTCATTTTTTTATCTGCATGGGAGATTGCGGCTGAACAAGCAGTATTTATAAGAACTATTATCAAAGAACATACATCTCTATTTTGCAATGTTATTGCGAACCGCTTGCATTTCACTATATGATTGCATAAAATAAATGAAGAAGGAGGTGTTTTGCTATGGCAAAAACTTCAAATGTATTCGCACGTGTGGAACCTGAGATTAAAGAACAGGCCGAAAAGGTGTTGGATCAGCTCGGGATTCCGATGTCAAACGCGATTGGGATTTTTTTGCGCCAAGTTGTTCTGCAGCGTGGAATTCCTTTTGAGATGAAACTCCCACAAACCCAACCGTTATCCAGCGGAATGCTTAGCGAGGAACAATTCAATGCGGAAATGGAGAAAGGGTTAGCTGATATGGCCACGGGAAAAGTGGTTTCAGCAGATCGTGTTGCAGACAAGATGCAGCAGGATTATGGGATATGAACGCTTGGAAGGTAAACTACACCGAACATGCGGAACATGACCTACGAGAGATCTACGAGTATATCGCTTTCTTCCTTCTTGAACCCGAAATCGCGAAAAAACAAATAAGCCGCATCATCGACGCGGTCGCGAAACTGAATCAGATGCCATTGCGTTATCAGATTTATGAAAAAGAGCCGTGGTGCAGCAAAGGGCTCTGGATATTGCAAGTAGATAATTCTCTAATTTTTTTCCTGACTGTTAAAGCACAGGAAACCGTTACGGTAATTACGGGCGCCGCAATATCAAGGAGCAACCGCACCGGACTGACACGGATAAATTATGAAATCACGATCCGTATGAAAAATGTAGTATTCAAGTGAAGTATCTGCTAAATAAAGTTTTTTAAATTCTTTCCAGGTAAAAGTTGAGTCAGGAAAATAAGAAATTACAGATCGTTCATCAAGGTATCGAATCGCATTTTTTGAATGAGCGTACTTGTGTCACCCATTTAACTTTTAACACTTTTATACATCTTTTTTAGCCCAGTTAATCTCTGTAAATAGAATTTTAATTCTTGTTGTGTTGTTGATAATTGAAATTTGAGCCACTCAGATTATAAAAAGGTGATAATCTTATATCAGAACACCTTCGTATCTAACTTATCTTATTCCCATATTTTTTCTTTTCTAGTTGATACGAGATCAAGAGGTAAATGGCAAATGCGCCAAAGGTAATCCAAGGACTAATGTTCAATTGTGTTTCGTATTTCAACGGCATCAGATTTAGCAAATAATCGGGCAATGTTAACAATGCTACAATTATGATTAAGTTCCATGTTTTCGCCCATAAAGAAGCCCCGATTATAAATAGTGCTGTAATAACTCCGATAATTATGCTACCTGTATTACCAAAATAAATGACGGGAGTTTCGATGGCCCTATTTAAGTAGATTAAACCGACAAATAAAACAATTGGAAGTACCATTACAGCAAATAAAACTAATCCTTGGATTTTGATAGATTGCTTCGTTGTGGAAATATATTTAAATCCTGCAAAAATAGAAACAATAAAGATAACCCCAATAAAAATATGTCCGTAGATTTCTAAAATCGAGTAGGAAAGATTTCCTTCTAATAAATCTCGGAAAATTGTAAACGAAAATGGCCCAAAGATTATGAGGGAAATATATTTTATCCATGTACAATAGTCAATGGACATTTCATTGGAAACCGTCTCCATATACTCTTTCGGTGATTTCCCGATAATTTTTTCAATCGGCTTGCCTCTTTTTTCCGCTTCGTATAAATGTACTTCCAGTTCCTCTACAATTTCATTAATTTCCTCTGCATTTTTCCCACTGGAAAATAAATATAGTTTTAAATTCTTTAAAAACTCGTTGCTTTTTTTGAAAGTCTTAACTCTTTACTCAACTTTCTCATCTCCTTTTGCTTGCTTTGTATCCGACTCATGGTGCAAAACCCTGTTGACATTGGACTGCAAGTAATTCCAGCGCTCTTTAAACAATTCCAATTCCTTCTCTCCCTTTTGTGTAAGTGAATAGTATTTCCTTTTTGGCCCCGCTATCGATTTCTTCAATGTTGAAGTAACCAATTCTTCTTTTTGCATCCGCAGTAACAATGGATAAATAGTACCTTCGCTAAAAGCTTGAAAACCATAACTCTCTAACTTCTCAGCCAGCTCGTACCCATATACTTTTCTATTCTTAATAATCGCTAACAAACATCCATCAAGGATTCCTTTTAGCATTTGTGTTGTCGACAAATCCCTATCACCTCTTTCACTAACTTGCAATACAAGGGTTGTCATTACAATAATGCCTTGCATTACATGATATACAATTACTAAGTACAATTAGTCTTGTATTGCAAGGTAAATGATCTTTTTCTTTTATATATTTGCTACTCTCGTTATAATGGGATTTGCAACAAGTATTTGCAACATGATTTGGCTTGATTTTGTAAATTTAACGTAGTTAGTCAGAAGTCGCCCATCCTCTATAGGTGGGTGATGAATGCCGTTCGGTATGAGGGTTACCTTTGGTAACTCGAAAACCGACAGATAGGCATGTTGCTGGAGGAGCTCCGATCGATGTCATCAAAAAATATATCCAGAAACAAGGAAATAATCACAAATAGAAAGTAGGGGAACCTTATGGAACGACTAAAAGCTTATAAATTTAGAATTTATCCAACAGAAGATCAAGCGAT